>JAEWKL010000469.1 GCA_023386115.1 Pseudomonadota bacterium | reverse complement strand
ATGTAGGGCGCCTCGAAGGCCGCTGCCGCCACCACCAGGACGCGCCGCCCGGCGAGGCTCGGCGCCGGGGGCCGTTCCCGGCCGGGGCTTGCGCGCAGCGGCAGATGCACCCGGAAGCAGCTCCCCTCCCCCACCCGCGAGGTCACGTCGAGCCGGCCGCCCATGCGGTCGACGAGGCGCCGGGTGATGGCGAGGCCGAGGCCGGTGCCCTCGTGCCGTCGACTGGCGCTGCCGTCGCCCTGCTCGAACTCCTGAAAGAGCACCGGCAGGCGCTCCTCGGGGATGCCCGGGCCGGTATCGTGCACGGCGACCGACAACCCGTCCTCGTCCCAGGACGCCGTGACCCCGACGCCGCCGGATTCGGTGAACTTCACGGCGTTGCCGGCGAGGTTGATCAGGATCTGGCGGATCCGGTCGGCGTCGCCGATCAGGCGGGCCGGCAGCGCCTCGATGTCGGCGGCGATCTCCAGCCCCTTGTCCTGGGCGCGGGGCGCCAGCAGCTCGACGACGCTCTCGACCAGGGCCGCCGGGTCGAACGGCTCGGCCGCGAGGTCGAGGCGCCCGGCCTCGATCTTGGAGAAGTCGAGGATGCCGTCGATGAGCGAGAGCAGCGCCTCGCCGGAGGTCTTCACCGCCTCCGCATAGGTGCGCTGCTCCGGGCTCAGGGGCGTGTCGAGCATCAGGTCGGCCATGCCCATGATGCCGTTGAGCGGCGTGCGGAACTCGTGGCTGACGCTGGCGAGGAAGCGCGACTTCGCCACGCTCGCGGCCTCGGCCCGGCTGCGGGCCTCCTCGAGGGAACGGGCAGCCTCGACCCGCTCGGTGACGTCCCGGCCCGCCCGCAGCACCTCGGCCCGCCCGTCGCGCCCGGTGGTCATGGTCTCCACGAAGGCGAACCAGCGCAGAGGACCACCGCCGGCCGGGAGGATCGCGAGGTCGACCAGGCGGGCCCCGTCGGCGCGTCGGCGCATCTCGCCCCGCTCCACCACCTCGGCCTCCCGGGTGGTGCCCTGGAGCGCCTCTGGTGTGGTGCCGAGCAGGGCTGCGAACCCCTGGTTGGCGAAGGTGATCCGGCCTTCCGCGTCGCGCTGGACGACGAGCTCGATCTGCGCCTCGACGAGGCTGCGGTAGCGCTCCTCGCTCTCGGAGGTGCGCCAGACGAGATCGTGCAGGCGCTCGACTTCGCCCTCGCGCCGGCGCTGGATCCGGCGATGGCCGCTCCAGCGCGCCGCCAGCCAGGCGAAGGCGGCCACGAGCCCGATCACCGCGCAAAGCCACACCATCCCGCATCCTCCCGGGCACGTATCGAGGCACGAGAATGGCGGGTGGAGCTGAAAGATGCGTGGGGAAAGTGGCTTAGCGACGCCTTTGGCGGATCGCAGGAATCCGATGCGTAACGGCAACATACCGTCAACCGCGATGCCTCACGCGGCAGCCGGGCGCCGGTCCGAGCGGCTGCGGTAGGACAGGGCCTCGGCGAGGTGGAGCCGGCGCACCCGCGCCTCGCCGTCGAGATCGGCGAGGGTCCGGGCGACGCGCAGGACCCGGTGGAAGCCGCGCGCGGAGAGTCGCATGGCGTCGGCGGCATCACGGATCAGCGCCATGCCCTCGGCGTCGGGCCGCGCGGCCTCCTCGATCAGGGTCGCCGGGCAGGAAGCGTTGGTGGTGCCGGGGGGCTGGCTGGCCTCGGTATAGCGCCGCTCCTGGCGGGTGCGCGCCGCGGCGACCCGGGCGGCGGCCTCCGCCGAGCCTTCCTCCGGCGGCGGCAGGATCAGGTCGGCGGCGGTGACCGCCGGCACCTCGATCTGGAGGTCGATCCGGTCGAGGAGCGGGCCGGAGAGCCGGGCCTGGTACTGCGCAACGCAGCGCTCGTTGGGGCCGCGCCGGCAGGCGAAGCCCGGCTCCGTCGCTTGGCCGCAGCGGCACGGATTCATCGCCGCGACGAGCTGGAACCGGGCCGGGTAGGTCACCCGATGGTTGGCGCGTGCGATCATCACCGTGCCGGTCTCGAGGGGCTGGCGCAGGGAATCGAGCACCTGACCGTTGAATTCCGGCAGCTCGTCGAGGAAGAGCACGCCGCCATGGGCGAGCGACACCTCTCCGGGCCGGGCGCCGATGCCACCGCCGACGAGGGCCGCCATCGAGGCCGAGTGATGGGGCGCCCGGAACGGCCGGCGGTTCGACAGCGCGCCGTCCTTCAGCGTGCCGGCCACCGACTGGATCATCGAGACTTCGAGCAGCTCGCGCGGCCCGAGCGGCGGCAGGATCGAGGGGAGCCGGGCGGCGAGCATCGACTTGCCGGCCCCGGGTGGACCGTTCATCAGCATGTTGACGACGTGGAGACCCTATGCAATCCCCTTTGTATCACGAGGTGTTCAGATGCCGAAGGCGTACTCCTACCTCCGCTTCTCCACGCCGGAGCAGGCGCAAGGCGACAGTTTTCGGCGGCAGACCGAGGCTGCGCAGCTCTACGCCCTCAAGGCGGGCCTGGAACTCGACACGACGCTCAACCTACGGGATGCGGGGGTATCCGCGTTCAAGGGCCTCAACGCCTCCGTGGGTGCCCTAGCCGCATTCTTGCGGGCCGTGGACGAAGGTGAGGTCGAGGTCGGGTCATTCCTCATCGTGGAAAGCCTCGACCGCATCAGCCGCCAGACCGTCAGACGGGCTGTGCGGACGCTTGAGGAGATCGTTGAGCGCGGCGTCGCGGTCGTGGATCTGTCGGACGGGGAACGGGTCTACAGTGCCGAGTCGCTGGATGGTGATCCCGTCGCCTTCATGATGATGGCGTTGAGATTCATCCGAGCGCATGAGGAGTCGGCTCTCAAATCGAGACGCCTGAAGTCCTCGTGGGAGAACAAGCGAGCCGATGCTGGCGTGAAGCCGCTCACAGCTCGGGCCCCCGCTTGGCTGGAGCTAACCCAGGAGAGGACATGGAAGGTTCGCGAGGATCGTGCCGAGGTGGTCCGGAGGATCTTTGGCATGGCTGCCACCGGCATGGGTGATTCTACGATCGCAGCTTCCCTCAACGCTGAAGGGATGCCTCCGTTCGGCAACGGCTCACGCATCGGCAAGCACTGGCATCGCACTTCGGTGGCGAAGATCCTCAACAATCCGGCTGTGGCCGGCATCTTGATTCCTCACACGCAAGACCATGTCGATGGCCGGAAGGTCCGGACGGCTCAGCCCGCAGTGGAGGGACACTTCCCCGTTATTGTACCGGCCGAAGTCCGCGATGCGGTACTGTCCCTCAAAGCAGGCGCGAGCAATCCACAACGTGGAAGGCACGCCCAAGGCGTCGTTCAGAATGTACTCGGTGGCCTCGCCGTTTGCCCGATCTGCCGTCAAACGATGACGCGGGTGACGAAGGGATCAAGCGCCCGCGCCGGTAAGCCCTCGCTCGTGTGTACCAAGGCGAAGGCTGGCGCCGGCTGTCGTTATCGCGCCGTGCCTATCGTCGCCGTCGAGGAAGCACTCATTACCCATGCAGAGTGGATCGGCTCGACTGGCTCAACAGGCGCGACGATCGACGAAGCATCCGAAAAGCTCGCGGAGGCTCGCGAGATGATCAAGCAAGCGGAAGCAATGCGCGATAACTTCGTTGATGCCATTGGAAAAGGGATCTCCTCCCGGTCCGTGCATCGAGGTCTTGCAAGAGCCGAACAATGGCTCGAAAAATTGCAGGAAGGTGAGGATTTTTGGGTCCGGCGCGTCGCACTCTCGGACAGCAGCACCGTCAAGCGCCAGATGGAAGCGATCCGTCGGGCCCTGGAAACAAAGCCCTTGGACCGGCAGGCCGTGAACGTTGCGCTGCGCGAAGCTGTGACCAGTGTCGTTGTTCAATACGGAAGCGGTCACCTAGAACTCTGGTGGAAGTCTGGTGGGCGCAGCATCATCAAGTTCGCCGCGCCCGACGACTTCGAGAAAGCACCTGAGCAGTGGAGGCAGGTGGCAGAGAGGCTAACGTCTCCGCCAATTCCCAAATCGTCCGGTATGCCTACGGCCTTGCGGGACGAGTTGGAAGATCATCCGGAGAACGAACGCCGGCGGCTTGATCGTATCGAGGATCTGATCAACGGTGATTTCTGACCGCCTCAGTGGATCTGTAAGAGGCAGAGTCCATCAGGATCCTCGTCAGCGGCCGTTTCACAACTCGAATGACGGTCGGAAGCCGGCAGGGTCGGAACGCCGTCAGCGGGCCTGCCGGAGGCCTTAACGGCGACTTTGCCCGCAGCGCTACCGTCCGCGGCGGAGCCTTCGCTCCTCCTCCTCGGCAACTCGGGCTTTTCGGGCCTTGTAGGCGGCTTCTTCGGAAGCCTCGGTCCGAGCGCGGAACTCAGCGTTGGCACGCTCGCGTGTCTCATCGTTGACCCGGCGGGCGGCGAGAGCGATGTCGCTCGCCTCCACAGCGAGGGCGGCGATCTGGTCAAGCAGGGTCTCGGCCTGCATGTCGGGATCGGCCGCAAGCTTGGCGCGCCACGCGGCCATCGCGGCGTTCACGCCTTCGACGGGACGGGGAGTGGCTTTGCCGTAGTAAACAAGCGCAGCGTGGAGGAAGTCAGCGGCGCTTTGGGCGGCACGCCCAAGGATTTTATAGTCTGACATGCTAGTTCTTCTTCTTATCGACCGGCCTGACGTCGAAGCTCGGCGGCGAGGGCTGGGTTGTGCTTCGACACGAGTGCCTGTTTGGTCCGGTTCGAGGTGGCTTTGGCCCAAGGGTTCGGACCAACCGCGATCTCAGCCACGGTGGCGTCGAGGTAGGCCGTCCGGAGGCCCGCCAGCCGCTCGCGGGCGGTCGCCGTCTTGGTCATGCCGGCCGGACGCGGCGCCGGAGCTGCCGGCTTCGCCTTCTTGGCGTACTGGCGGACGACGCCGAGAACGTGGTCCACAAACTCGATGTCGATTGCCTGACCATCAACCACTCGAAACGCCCGGCTTCCATCCGGGGCGATCGGGACGTAGGTCCCGGCCTGTTCGTCGCGAGTGACGGAACTGGCGAGCTGCTGAGCGGCCTTGTCGGCATCCTGGTCGGAGATGCTGAGGCCGTTGGATGCGGCTCCGCTGACGATGAGTCCGCGGGCGCTGGCGAGATCCAGCGTCATCGTCCGGCCTCCGGCTTGGTGTCGGTGGCGAGGTCGCCGCTGGCGCTGAGTGCTCGCACCAGCATCGTGCGGATATAGACGGCGGCAGACTGACGTTCACGGCGACGGGCGCGGTTGAGTCCAGCCACTACGTCGGGATCAAGTACGATCCGGACGGACGAAGGCTGCGTTGCGTTCTTGATTGTCATAGTGTCCTTGGTGGCGTGCTACGCGTACGCAAAAGCGCACCGCGATCACGAGGATGGCGGTGGTCGAAGCCGGTCAGGCCGGCCAAGAGGTTTTCGGTGTGGGTGGAGTTCAAGCTGAACTTCTTGCAGCTTGCCTTACTTTTAACTCACATCCCGACTTTTGTCAAATCTGGCCCCAAACAAGCCAATCCAGGCCGGTTATGGACTCGATCTGAACTCCGCCGGTGGGGTGCCCCATTTTCCTATTTTTCCGAATTCTTTTATGAGGAGACGGAGTGGATGGCGGCAGATCTACCACTACCCATGCCATGAAGCACATCACCTGCTCAGACTCCGCTTTCGGGCCGGACCGCAAGAGGCACATCCTCCCGAGATCCGGCCAGACCAGCCGCTAGAAGGGCAAGTCATCGTCCTGCTCTACAGCCCGCGCCCTAGCCTCTTCGTCGAGCCTCTGGAGCTTCAACCGGACCGCGTCCTGACGATCCCGATCGGACATTCCACCGACCTCGCTGTCGATCTTTCCAAGCGCCTTCACGATGTCGTCGAGGTGGTGGTATTCGGCCGCGAACTTCGCAACCGTAGGCGCGGAGTACGTGATGTGAACACCATGAAACGCGGACTGAGGGCGAAGAGCGCGCTTACCCCCCACACCCCCCTTTCCACCTGCACTGACCTCTACGGGTTTAGCTCTGGGTGGTGCCTTCTTATCCGTCTCACTGTCCTCTGGTGTCCTCTGGTCTGATGTCCTGTCTTCTCTTCTGGATCTTGTAGCAGTCTGTGCGACAGGCTCTGTCGTGATCTCTGTCACAGAGGATGTAGCAGAGGTGGAGGTTTCACGGCCGCTGTTCCGGTTCGCGGCCCTAGCCTCTCGTGCCTTCGCCGTCCGTGCCGTTTGCAACTCCTTGCTCGCCCACGCCTCAATTGCCTTGGGCGCCAGGGCACGGCTGTAGAACCGCCCATCCGAGCAAAGGACGAAGTCGCTGAGCGCTTCGTCCTTCACTGCCTCCCACCTCGCTAGGGCATCACGGCCAATGCCGAGGCCGGCGAAGTTGGCGAGCTTGCGGGGATCGTCGGGGAGCGAGGCGGCTGGGGTTTCCTGCCACGATTTGACCATCAGCAGCAGCGCCGCCTTGAACCCCTCGGCGGACAGGTAGAACACGTCTCCTTCCGTGACCATCTTGATGTCGAGCGGCAGCCACGGGAACGTGGCGAAGCTGATGTGCGCCGGAACCAGTGGTTCCTGAACGACTGCCGTTAGAAGCGGGTGCGGGTCGCTCGCAGCGTGTTTCTCTACCGCGCTGTGCCCTTGCATTACGGGCACGGACTTACCATCTTGCATTCAGTGGCACTCCTATCGCCCGCCCCCTGTTTAGCGACACCGGGGCGGGCTTTTTGTTTGTTAGTGTTAGATGGGTGTTGTTGGTACGAAGTTCAAATCGAGGCACTAATGGCGAAGGATAGTGACTCCCCGCGAAGGCGTGTGCTGCCGCCGTCGCTGCCGCCAAAGGGCCTCTCGCGCATCGAGGCCGCGGCATTCATCGGCATTTCGCCGAACCTGTTTGACCAGCTCGTGGCCGATGGCCGAATGCCTCAGCCCAAACTCATCAACGCGCGGGTGATCTGGGATCGCGTTAAGGTCGAGACCTACTTCGAGGCCCTGCCGGAGCGGGAGCCCGCGGCCGGCGATCCGAACTACCTTCCGCGCGACTCGTTCGAGGGGTGGTCACCAGGGGTCGCGCCAGAGCCGCGATCAAAAGCCAAGGTTCAAGCCAAGGCCAAATAACGGGCGGTTCACGAAGGACCGGCTCATCTTCCGCAAGCGGGCCTCGTGGCCGTGCCCCGGGATGCCGAAGTAGGAGCAGTCCGGCTCACGGGTCCACACCGCGTCGATCGCGTCGCGCCCGTTCCGGCTGATCCAGGCGTGAGCGAGGGGCTTGTTGCTGCCGGGCCGCAAGGCGAACCCTCGAACCCGGCGCCCCTCGCCAAGACGTTCCAGCTCGTGGGCGGTCTCGAAACAGGTTCCGGGCGGGCGCTGCCTGATGCCGGAGGGCAGCCTGACGCCATGGTAGGGCCGGCCATGGTCGAGAAGGAAGGCGATGTCATCGTCGGAAACTCGGCCGGACGCGCGTAAGGCATCGAGCACTGGATGTTGAGGCATGTTTATCTCGCGAAAAAGGGGTCTTTTGCGCGGCGCAAATCGGAGGACGTTCCCCAACCTGCCGGGCGGATCGGAATAAAAAAGTTAGGGTTTGCGTTCTTAGAAATCAAAACGAGGGTGAAATGCTTTCAATGTCTTATGCATTTTCGTTTTCGCTACTGATTATGTCAGGAGTGCAAGCAGACTACTGTTTCGATCTTGAGGAACAAGAATCAATACACACAAAATACCCATGAGAGGTGCAGGAGTTGATGTCATGCTCAGCAAGAATGAATTGATTGGGAAGATTGAGACGCTTGCGGTCGAGCTGCTTCGCGGTGTTGATGCATGCTCCGAAGACAATCAATCTGCGCTTGCCCTCGTCATGGGCAACGCGGCCGATGGTCTTCTGGCCCTGCTCGATATGCTCGCGGGCACCCCCGCGGGGGCGAGCTGTGGCGAGGCTGCTCCGGCCTAGCGATTGAACCGGCGGGAGGAGCGGGCATCGCGAGCGGCGTTGCGTCGCTCCCGATCCTCTCGCACTGCCCGATCGCGTTCCAGACGCTCCAGCCGCTCAAGGGTGTCCGCTTGCCGCTCCTACACGCGCACTCGATCTCGCAGTGCGATCAGAGTCCGCGTTCGTCAAGACGCTGCGATAGGGCGTGCAGGGCGACCATCGTAGCGAGACGGGAGAGCGCGGCGTGGATCCGAAATGTGGTGCCAGCCCCATCCTCGAAATCACTCGCGTCTGATTCGTTCATAGACCTCCCTCGTCAGGTGCTCCTGCGCGGTCTCACGAAATTGCTTGTCGCTCATTACGCGATTAAAGATCTCGTTGTTGCCTTCCATCCTCTGGATAAAAAGTTCGTCGAGGACACGGCTGAAGTACTCGGAGAAATTCGCCTCATTGTTGGCTCTGGCGGCCTCGATCACCTGTTCGTCGCGTTCAGCCGTGACACGCACCTGATCGAAGAAGAGCTGATCAGCCTCAGTGAAATCGGTCCCGAACCGTTCATTGAGCTGGTCCACAAGAGTGGAAAGGGCGACTTCAGTATCCTTCTGACGGCCTGTGCCGACGTCTGTTGGGCCCTTCAGTGGGTCGACCTCGCCTGCAGCAAGATTGATGGTGCCTTCACTCACCTGCTGGAGCCGAAAGAACTTCAGCGCGACATCATCGTCGAGCGTGAACCGAGAACCATCACTTGGCGGCGGCAACTTCGGTCCTAGGTTCCGTATGAAGGCGTAGAGCCGCTCCAGCTCCTCGTCGAAGTAGGGCAGGATCTGCGAGAGGAAGCCGTACAAGTTGCGGAACGCAGTCAGCGCGTCGCGGAACGCCTCCTGCACATCATCGTCACGCTCCTTGAAGCGTGCGACGCAGCGGTCAAGCACAGCGTTCATCTGCCTGTGGTCCTGGCCGCTGGGATCGCGTGTTGCTTTGAACCAGATAGCTGCAAAGTCCGTCACGTCCTGAGGCGTGAAGATTGCGACATGCAGCAGCTTATAATGCAGCTCGTTGAGCTTCTGCGGATCAACATTTTCGCCGACTGGAGTAGCCTCGTAATAAGGCTTGAAAGCCTTGAAGAGGTCCTCTTCCTCGTTACGAAAGTCAAGGACGAAGGTTCGGGTCTTGCCCGGAGCAGTGCGATTGAGGCGCGAAAGGGTCTGCACTGCCTGCACGCCCGCGAGTTTTTTGACGACGTACATGGTCTGCAGGAGGGGCTGGTCGAAGCCGGTCTGGTACTTCTCGGCTACGATCAGGACGCGATACTCGTCGCCGGCGAACCGCTCGGGCAGCTCGCGCTCTGGCAAGCCATCGTTCATACTGATCTCGGTAAAAGCCGACCCCGCCTGGCCTGGATCCTCCACCGTCCCGGAGAAAGCGACAAGCGCGCGGATGCCGCTGTAGCCCTTGTCACGGATGTAGCGATCGAATGCATGCTTGTACTTCACGGCGGCGAGCCGCGAGGCAGTGACGACCATCGCCTTCGCCCGGCCACCCAGTTCGTGCATCACCTTCAAACGGAAATGCTCGATGATGACCTGCACGACCTGATCGACATTGACAGGATGCAGTTCGAGGAACTGGCTGAGCGCCCGAGCTGCAGCGGTTTTTGGCACCTCGCGGTCGCCTTCGGCCTGCTTCACTAGCCGGAAGAATCGCTTATAGGTGGTGTAACTCTGCAGCACGTCGAGGATGAATCCCTCCTCGATCGCTTGACGCATGGAGTAAGTGTGGAAAGGAGCCGCACCGCTCGACCCGGGCTCGTCGAACACGGCTTTGGTCTTGAACTTGGGAGTGGCGGTAAACGCGAAGAAGCTCAGGTTCGGCTGGCGCGCCCGACTCATTACCTCCTTCAGGATGGCGGCCCTGGCCTCGTCCGAGAGCGCGTCGTCCTCCTCCTCGCTGACCTGAGTGGCAATGGCGTCTGCGATGCCGTCCTTATTCAGAATGCCCTTGAGCGCAGCAACCGTCTCGCCCGACTGCGAGCTGTGCGCCTCGTCCACGATCACCGCAAAGCGCTTGCCCACGGTGTTGATCGTCAGTCCCTCACCCTTCTTCTCCAGTGTACGAATGGCTTGGCTGATGAAGGGGAACTTCTGGATGGTCGAGATGATGATCGGCGTGCCACTCGCCAGCGCCTTTGCCAGCTGCTGCGTATCCTCGTCGATTTTCTCGACCACGCCGGCCTTGTGCTCGAATTGATGGATCGTGTTCTGCAACTGGTCGTCGAGCACGCGCCTGTCGCTAATAACGATCACCGAGTTAAACACCTTGACGTCTTGCGCGTCGTGCAGGCTCGCCAGCCGGTGTGCGAGCCACGCGATGCTGTTAGATTTTCCAGAGCCGGCGGAGTGCTGGATCAGGTAGTTACGTCCTGGCCCGTGCTTGCGCGCATGGTCAACGAGCTTGCGCACTACATCAAGCTGGTGATAGCGCGGAAAGATCATCGCCTCACGCCGCACCGTGCGCTTACCGGCCGGCGTGCTGATCATCCGCTCACTCACGTCGAGGTGCATGAAGCGCTGCAGGATGTCGAGCAAGCTGTCGGCGCGGAGCACCTCGTCCCATAGGTAGTGCGTCTTCCAGTTCCCCTCGACGGGCGGGTTACCAGCGCCTAAGCCGTGGCCGCGATTAAAGGGCAGGAAGAGCGTCTCTGCGCCTTTCAACTCGGTCGTCATCCAGACTTCGTCCGGATCGACGGCGAGATGCACCAGCGCTCGCTCTTTAAAGCGAAACAGGAGATCGCGTCCGTCGCGATCCGCCATGTACTGCTTACACGCATCCGCCGCGCGCTGACCAGTGAGCGGGTTCTTCAGCTCGGCGGTAACGACCGGCAAGCCGTTGACGCTCAACACCACGTCGACGATGCAGGTGCGAGGGCTCCCGTCCGCGCGCTTCAGCACTTTGGAAGGAAAGGCGACCTGGCGCGTGATGGTCAGACGGTTCTTGGCGTAGCGCGCGGCGCTCTCATGGTTCATGCCCGAGTTCGGCTGGAACCACGCAAGCCGCAGCTCCTTGCCGTGGCATTTGAAGCCGTGTCGCAGCACGCCGAGCACGCCCTTGCTGGCCAGCTCCTTGGCTAGGCTATTGAGCACGGTGGAGGCGGTGCCATCCTTCAGCATCGCTTCGAGATAGCTCCAGCGCGCCGGCTGGCTGTCGCGGATGAAGCCAATCACGTCGTCGGGGAACAGCGCCGTCACCGGGTCGAAGTTGCCTGGCGCGCGCTTCTGATAGCGGTCGCGCGTGACGAGGCCATGCTCGATAGCGCGCTCGAAGTCGGCTTCGGCGTGGCCGGCCATCAGCGCAGTCCCTCAATCTGCCCCGTCACAGCAGCAGTGATGAGAGCCGAGCGGTATTCGATTAGCGAAGCGATGCTTCTCGCCACTCTCTGTTCGATGACTTCGACCTTTGCGGTTGCCGCATCAATGAACGCTGCAATTGCGGCCTGCTCGTCTCTTGGTGGAAGAGGTAGCGTGTATTTCTTGATGACGTCCACATTCACCCTTTTAAACGTGGCTCCGACTAAGTAGCTAGCCAGCTGTTCCAAGCACGACGAGGAGTTGAGGAAATGTTCGAGGAATCGGGGCGCGATTTTTGAGGGCCGAATCAGGCACAAGTCCTGTCCGAGGCATATGATACGATCATCTCGCACAAGAGCGGCAGAGCCCACGGACGCATTACGGCTATAAATGATGTCATCAACTCGAGGCTGCCTGCCGCCTTCTGACATTATTGCAAGTTCTTCCGTGCTGACCTGTCTTTTGGTTTTGTAGTCAATCTGGTAAGGTGAGATTTCAGTGGTACTGACGAGCGGGACGCCATCGTCGATATATTCCGGCGTGCGGTGTTTGCAGTCGATTACTCGAGAGACGAAGAACAGCCGTTTAACCTCCCAATGCGCTGGGATGTGGCCAAGCCAGTCAATGCCGCTGTCCTTCATTACGGCGGCGGGGTTGAGGCCCTTGGTGACCGCCTGGGTGACGATTGTCTGCCGCTTCTCCGCCAGCCGGTCGAGCAGCGCTCGCTTTTTTTCAATCAGTCCGTCGATCTGCGCCGTCCTGTCGTCCAGGAAGGCCGCGATCCGCTTCTGGATTTCAAGCGAAGGACAGCTGATTACGGCATTTTTCAACGCGTATTGGCCCAGACCAAACCGCGTGACACCATTTGCTGAAAGCTTAAATTGGTCGTTCAGTGCGTCGGCGCGGCAGAGCCACGCCAGGAAGCCGCCGTCGAGCTGCTGTTGATCGGGGCTGAAGATGGCAAGGTGGTAGCCGCAGAGCGTGCCCGGCATATCCTCGGCGACCAAGGCCGGAATGCCGATGTCGTCCCAGCCTTCGCTATCCTTAGTGATGAGGACCTGACCGCCTTTAAGCGTAAATCTCTCGATCTCCTTCCTGGTGGCCGTTGCTGCCATAAACGGAAGATCTGATGTGATCTTGTTATTATAGTAAACATCAGTATAGTTGCAGAGCTGAACTGGCTCCTCGCCGTCCGTTATCGACTTATCGACGTTGCTTGTTTGAACTTCAGCGAGATGCTTGATGCGTCGCGTCATCCAGCCTTGAGTTAATAAGGAATAATGTTGGCGCGACAATTGATCGAATAAGCTCACGCCACTAACCCCCTCAGCAGGCTGGCAATCTCGCCTTCTAGCGCCTGAATGTCCGCCTCAATCTCCCCGAGCGGCCGCGGAGGCTTGTAGACATAGAAGTGCCGGTTGATCGGGATCTCGTAGCCCACTCTGGTCTTGGCGTAGTCGACCCAGGCGTCGGGCACATGCGGCAGCACCTCTGTCGCAATGTAAGCGTCGATGGCCGGACGCATCGCTTTCACCAACGCGTCATTAGGCTGGTCAGGGCCGAAGCCGATCGACAAGGGCAGCGCCGTGCCGGGTGGCAGGGGTACGTTCTCTGTGTCACGTAGTTCGCTGTCGGGCTCCGTGCGGCCCTTGCCGTCGCGGCAGATCTCGGCTTTAGGGTCGCGCTCGCCGAGTGCTGCGAAGATCGCCTTCTTGAGGGGCGCTGGCACCTTGAGGCCTGCACGCTTGGCGGCAGCGTCGAGGTCCGCCTCGAACCGCTCGCGGTCGGTATAGCGCCCCTTGCGCGCTAGGGTCGACAGCACGGTGCGGATTGCGTCCTGCTCCCTACGCCCAGCCGCCTCCTCGGCTGCCACTGCACGCGCGTCCTTGCGCTTTTTCGACACCGCGAGCGCGGCGAAGGCGGACTGCTCGTCCAGCCGCGCGACGCGGTCTGGCGTCGCCTCGAAGCTGAGGCGTAGCGGACGCTCGACTGTGACCTTCAGGAAGCCGAACTCCCGGTTCTCGAAGACACGGCTGACCACGCGGCTCTCGGGCTTGCCGTCGATCAGCACCGTCTCGCGCTCCCCGTCGCGGAAGGCTTCGTAGACCTCTGTCAGCCGTGCGATGTGCGCCTCGCTCAGCTCGTTGCGTTTGTTGTTGAGGCTCTTCTTCATGCGCACGAAGAAGCGCGTGCCGTCGATCAGCTGCACCTTGCCTATCCGCTCGGGCGCTTTGCGGTTCGTGACGAGCCAGATATAGGTGAAGATGCCCGTGTTGTAGAAAAGCTGGTCGGGAAGCGCGACGATAGCATCGAGCCAGTCGTTCTCGATAATCCAGCGGCGGATGTTGGACGGGCCTGAACCCGCGTCACCGCTGAAGAGTGGCGACCCGTTGAAGATGATAGCGATCTTGGAGCCTTCGCCACCCTTCTCCACGGGAGGCTTCATCTTCGAGATCATGTGCTGAAGGAACAGAAGCGAGCCGTCGTTGATCGCTGGGAGCCCGGCGCCGAAGCGTCCAGAGAAGCCCAGCGTCCCTGCCTCCTTTTCGACTGCTTTTTGCTGGTCCTTCCACTCCACGCCGAAGGGTGGGTTGGCGAGCATGTAGTGGAACTGGCGCTCTGGAAAGCCGTCGCTCGTCTTGCCGTCGCCCAACGTGTCGCCAAGCACGATGTGGTCGGTCTCCTCGTCCTTGATCAGCATGTCCGAGCAGCAGATCGCCCAGCTCTCGTCGTTGTACTCCTGGCCGTAAAGCGCGAGGTTGGCGCGGGCATTGCCGGCGCGGATCGTCTCCTCCGACACCGACAGCATGCCACCTGTGCCGCAGGCCGGATCGTAGATCTCACGGTACACGCCGGGCTTATAGACGTCCTCCTCGCCTGTGTAGACGAGATGCGTCATCAACCGGATCACCTCGCGCGGCGTGAAGTGATCGCCCGCCTCCTCGTTCGCTTGCTCGTTGAAGCGCATGACGAGGTGCTCGAAAATGTAGCCCATCTCGATGTTGCCGACCCGCTTTGGGTGCAGGTCGACGTCCGCCATCGCCTGGACGATTGCGTAGAGACGATTGCTGGAGTCGAGCTTCTCGATCTGATCGCCGAACTTGAATTTCTCAAAGATACGCCGCGCCGTGTCTGAGAAGCCGTTGATGTAGTCGACAAGATTCGGTGCAATGTTTTCGCTGTCAGCCAGCAGCTTATCGAACGTGTAAGAGCTGACATTATAGAGCGCTTGATGGCGGTCTTTGTCGACAATCCTGGTGAGCAGACGCGGGATGGCGCTCTCGGGCGTACCCGCCGCTTTGAGGCGCGCAAATTCTTTTATAACGGCGTCCTTGCTGGGCTCAAGCACGCAGTCGAGGCGGCGCAGCACAATCATGGGCAGCATGACTAGCCGGTACTGTGGGGGCCGATAGGGGCCACGCAGCCGATTTGCGATTTCCCAGATACGGCCAGCAATCTCGCGGTGACGTTCGGTAAGCAACGCAGTACCCCAAGTCAGGCGACTCGGCAGGCGAATCGGTATGGCGCCTACGTGTCGCTCGTTCTCGCGGCCCGTTGTAGCTTTGCCTTAAGCGATCGGCCACTGCCAAGCTGTGCGCTGTGCGCGTGTGGCTGGCGATCGTCCCATAAATTTAGGACTGTCTGCATCATGTACGGGTCTCGACGCACCCAACATGAGGAGATTGTGGCCGCCCGAGGCTGCGATCTCCAAGACGCGTTTGGCGCCCTCCTGGCCCTTGATCTCGCACAGGTCCGGCAATGCACCGGCGGGAGCGGCTACCGCCGGCACCGGACGGGCCATGACCTGGCTGCCCTTGAAGTGGTTGGCGAGCTGGATCAGCGAGCGCGGCGC
>JAEWKL010000386.1 GCA_023386115.1 Pseudomonadota bacterium | reverse complement strand
CGGCCCCGCGCGGCCCCCGCCCCCCACGCGGAGACTCTGTCGAACCGCAGCGCGGATCCGGCCAGGCGCCGTCGACGGTCCCTACACCTCCAGCCACTCCCGCCGCACCGCCTCGTTGGCACTGAGTGCGGCCGGCGTGCCCTCGAACACGACGTGGCCGTGGCCCATCACGTAGAGGCGCTGCGACAGCCTGAGGGCGATGGTCAGCTTCTGCTCGACCAGCAGCACGGACACGCCGCGGGAGGCGATCTCGCCGATCATCTCGGCGACGCGGGCGACCATCTGGGGCGACAGGCCCTCCGTCGGCTCGTCGATCATGATCAGGTCGGGATCGCCCATCAGGGTACGGCAGATCGTGAGCATCTGCTGCTCGCCGCCCGAGAGCACGCCGCCGGGCGTGTCGATCCGCTCCTCCAGCCGCGGAAACAGCCGGAAGATGTCGGCGTAGGACCAGCGCCCGCCGCGCTTCCCGCTCTTCTCGCCGAGCGCCAGGTTCTGCCGCACCGTGAGCTTCGGGAAGATCGCCCGCTCCTCCGGCACGTAGCCCAGGCCCCGGCGGGCGACCGCGTAGGGCTTGAGCCCGGCGATCGGCCGGCCCTTGAAGCGGATCTGCCCGCGGGGCGGCACGTCGCCCATGATCGCCTTGAGGGTGGTCGAGCGCCCCACCCCGTTGCGGCCGAGGATCGACACGATCTCCCCGGCCCCGACCCGGAAGCTCACCCCCTGGAGGATGTGGCTCTTGCCGTAATAGGCGTGCAGGTCCTCGACCTCGAGGAGGGCGGGCGCGGCGGCCGACATGGTCGGTCCTCGCGCCGGCATCGCGAGGGCGGCGCTCACGCGGCCTGCTCCCCGGTGGCGACGCCCAGATAGGCTTCCTGCACGGCGCGGTTCTCCCGGATGCGGGCGGGCGTGTCGGTGGCGATGATCCGGCCGTAGACCAGCACGGAGATGCGGTCGGCGAGCCCGAACACCACCGCCATGTCGTGCTCGACCATCAGCAGCGTGCGGCCGGTGGTGACCTCGCGGATCAGCTGGGTCGCGTGCTCGCTCTCGCTGTGGCTCATCCCGGCCATCGGCTCGTCGAGGAGGATGACCCGCGCGTCGCTCGCGATGGCGATGCCGATCTCGAGCGCCCGCTGCTCGGCGTAAGCCAGCAGCCCGGCCGCAACGGACGCGCGGTGGCCGAGGCGGATGCGGGAGAGGATCTCTTCCGTGCGCTCGGCGACGCCCGGCAGGCTCTCGACGCCGCGCCAGAAAGACGGGCCGTGCCCCATCGCCCGCAGGACCGCGCAGCGCACATTCTCCCAGACGCTGAGCTTGGGGAAGATGTTGGTGACCTGGAAGCTGCGGGCGAGGCCGGCCTTGTTGATCGCCGCCGGGCGCCAGCCGGTGATGTCCTGGCCCTCCAGCCGGATCGTGCCGCTCGTCGGCGCGAAGCGGCCGCTGATGAGGTGGAACAGGGTCGACTTGCCGGCGCCGTTCGGCCCGATGATGGCGTGGCGCTCGCCGACCGGGACGGAGAGGTCGACGCCGTTGATGATCTTCGCCGGGCCGAAGCTCTTGTGGACGCCGGACAATTCGATCGCGGGACTCATGCTCGCGGGACTCATGCCAGCTTCTCCTTGGCGGCGGCGGAGGCCTCGTGCCAGGCGGCCGCGACCCGGGGCAGCACGGCGCGTAGAGCCAGCCCGCCGCCGATCGCCATCGCGCCGGCCACGATCCAGGGCAGGCCATGGGCGGCGTCGAAGGGGATGCCGGCGAGGCTCATCTCGGTACCGTCGCTCGCCTTGACCAGGACCCGGAACGCCATCTCGATCAGCCCGATGAGGCCCGCCAGCAGGATGACGAACGGCCCGAGCGCCAGGAGGTAGGCCGGAGCCAAGCGGTGGGCGGTGCCGGCGCGGATGAGCGGGCCGTGCATCAGGGCAAGGCCGGCGATGCCGCCGGGGGCGAACATCACGATGGCGATGAACAGGAGCCCGAAATAGAGCTGCCAGACTTCCGTCAGGTCGCTGAGCGAGACCTGGAGCAGCGTCACCACCACGGCGCCGACGACCGGGCCGATGAAGGTGCCGATGCCGCCGATGAAGGTCGCGAGCAGCACCACGCCGGACTGATGCACCCCGAGATAGGCCGAGTTGGCGATCTCGAAGTTGATCGCCGCCAGCGCGCCCGCGACTCCGGCGAACAGCGCCGAGAGGCAGAAGGCGGTGATGCGGATCGCCTGCGGCTCGTAGCCCAGGAACTCGACCCGCTCCGGGTTCTCCCGCACGGCGTTGCACAGGCGGCCGAGCGGCGTCCGGGTGATCGCGTACATCGCCACCGCGCAGATCAGGCACCAGGCGGCGATCAGGTAGTAGACCTGGACCTGCGGTCCGAAGCTCAGATCGAACAGCCGCAGCATCTTGGTGCGGTTGGCGGTGATGCCCTCCTCGCCGCCGAAGAAGCTGTTCAGGACGTGCGAGCCGGACGACACCAGCTCCGCGATGCCGAGCGAGATCATGGCGAAGACGGTACCGGCGCGCCGGGTCGAGATCGCCCCGAACAGGATCCCGAAGGCGAGGCCGGCGAGCCCCCCCACGACCGGCATCAGCGGCAACGGCACGGGCAGGCGCAAGGACGCCACCAGGTTCATCGCGTGGACGGTGAAGAAGGCGCCCAAGCCGTAATAGACCGCGTGGCCGAAGGACAGGAGCCCGGTCTGGCCGAGCAGCATGTTGTAGGACAGGGAGAACACCACCATGATGCCCATCAGGCTCATCATGGTCAGCGCCGTTCCGCTGGTGAAGACCAGCGGTGCCACGACGAGGATCGCGGCGGCGAGGAGCCAGGGCACGACCCGGGCGACGAGGCTTAGCCCCCGCGGGCGGATCGACGGGCGGCTGCCTGCCTGCGCGAAGGACCCGGACGGCGCGATGTCGGCAAGGTCGCTCATGCTTCGCGGTTCCCGAGCAGGCCGGTCGGCCGCGCGATCAGCACGACGACCAGCAGGAGGTAGGGGATGATCGGCCCGACCTGGGCGATCGTCACGTTCCACAGGTCGCCCAGCACGCCGCCCGACGGCGCGGCGTCGATGCCGACGGCCTGGAGGACGCTGGCGACCGAGACGTCGAGCGAGATCGCGAAGGTCTGCACCAGCCCGATCAGGAGCGAGGCCGCGAAGGCGCCGGTGAGCGAGCCCAAGCCCCCGACGACGACCACCACGAACAGGATCGGCCCGAGGAGCCCCGCCATGTTGGCCTGGGTCACGAGCGCCGGCCCGGCGATGACGCCCGCGACCGCGGCGAGACCCGTGCCGACGCCGAAGACCAGCATGAACACCTTCGGGACATCGTGGCCGAGCATCGCCACCATGTTGGGATGGGTCAGGGCCGCCTGGATGATCAGCCCGACCCGCGTCCGCGTCAGGACGGCCAGCAGGGCGATGAAGATCACCACCGAGATCACCAGCATGAACAGCTTGTAGGCCGGGTAGTTGGTGCCGAACACCGTGAAGGCCGGAAAGTCGAGGATGGCCGGCACGCGGTAATCGACCGGCAGCTTGCCCCAGACCATCTGCACCACCTCCTCGATGACGTAGGCGAGGCCGAAGGTGAAGAGCAGTTCCGGCACGTGGCCGTGGCGGTGGACGTTGCGCAGGCCGTAGCGCTCGACGAGCGCCCCGATCCCGCCGACCACCACTGGCGCGACGACGAGGCCGACCCAGAATCCGGTGAAGCGGCTGATCTGGTAGCCGAAGAACGCGCCCAGCATGTAGAAGCTGGCATGCGCAAAGTTGAGCACGCCCATCATGCTGAAGATCAGGGTGAGGCCGCTCGCCATCAGGAAGAGCAGCATCCCGTAGAGCACGCCGTTCAGCGTCGAGATGATGACGAGTTCGAGCACGCGGGGTCTCCTGCCGGTGCGGGGCGCCGGGACCGTGGCAAAGCTCCGGGGTGGCGGATGCGCGGCGGTCGTCCCGCCGGCTCAGACTGATCTCAACCCCGCCCTTTCCCGGACGACTGAAACGACGTGGAAGGAGATCCGGGATCCAGCCGTCAGACTCGCCGCGAAGCGGCCCCGACTTCCAACCACGTGGCCGACGCGCAGTCGCGTCGCGAGTTCTCGTGCTGGATCCCGGATCTCCTTCCGCTGACGCACCAGTCGTCCGGGGAAGGGCCGTCGCGGTTCAAGATCCAAGCGACGCGAAGCGGCACCCCGTCACCTCAGGGCGCCGCCCTCCCTCCCTCAGCTCGGCCGGTCCATCTTGCAGGTGGTCGGCAGCAGGGTGTCCTGGGCGCTGATCTCGCCCGATCCGGTCCAGCCCCAGCCGGTATTCTCGCTGTCGAGGACCTTCGACATATCGACCGGGCCGAAGCGCGAGATGTAGATCGGCTGGAAGATCTGGTGGTCGTCCGGCCGGATGAAGCTGTCCTTGCCGTAGAGCGTGTCGTTGTGGATCGCATCCATCGCCTTGGCGATCGCCTTCGGGTCGGTCGACTTGGCGTTGAGCGTCGCCTTGGCCAGGATGTTCATCAGGTTGACCACCCGCGGATAGGTCAGCTCCTGGCCGGTCTTGGCGCGGAAGGCGGTCTCGAAGTCGTGGCCGGCCTTGGAGTCGATATTGGCGTAGCCCTCGGCGATCTGGAACACCCGGTCGGGGAGGTTGGCCTGCTTGATCGCCGTCGGACCGCCGCTGCCGCCGCCGTAATAGGTGTAGAAATTGGCCTGAAGCCCGGCATCGCCCGCCGCCTTCAGCAGCAGCGCCATGTCCTGCGCCCAGTTGCCGGTGATCACCGTGTCGGCGCCCGAGGCCTTGATCTTGGCGATGTAGGGCGAGAAGTCGTTGACCTTCTGCAGCGGCGCCACCTCGTCGCCGACGATCTGGATGTCGGGCCGCTTCTCCTTCAGCATCGCCCGGGCCGCGGCGCGCACCGCCTGGCCGTGCGAGTAATCCTGGTTGATCAGGTAGACCTTCTTCACCTCAGGCTTGCCCTTGATGTAGTTGGTCAGGGCCTGCATCTTGATGTCGGAATTGGCATCAAACCGGAAGTGCCAGTAATTGCACTTGGCATTGGTCAGCGCCGGATCGACCGCGGCATAGTTGAGATAGATGATCTCCTTGCCAGGATTGCGGTCGTTGTACTTGCCGACGAAGTCGATCAGCGCGGCCCCGACCGAGGAGCCATTGCCCTGAACCACCACCCGGGCGCCGGAATCGATCGCCTTCTGGAGCTGGACCAGGCTCTCCTGCGGGTTGAGCTTGTTGTCGTAGCCGGTCACCTCGAGCTTCAGGTCGGGGTTCTTGGCGTTGAGCTGCTCGGCCATGAACTGGAAGGTCTTCAGCCCGGCCTCGCCGGTGCTGGCCCCGCCGCCGGAGAGCGGATCGACGAAGGCGATCTTCAGGCTCATCGGCGCGGCGAGCGCAGTCGAGGCCGCCAGGGCCACGAGGCCGGCAGCCGTGATGCGCGCGAGGGTCTTGACCAAGGCGTCCTCCTGGAATGGCGTTCCTGTATTCTTAGCGGGCGCGCCGCATTCGGCGTCGCCGGCGGGTCCTTGCCCGCCTTGATCTGACACTGCCTCCCCGTCCGGGATGGGTCAAGACGCGAAATGCCGATCCGCATCGCGAAACATGTTGCCGAGCCGGCGGCGTCCCGTCACCTTGGAGTCGCCCGGGACGAGATCCGCAAGACAGGGCGTGGGAGGGAGGCGGCAGCATGGCACAGGCGGTGGCGGCGCGCGCCGGCGCGATCATGCAGGAGAGCGCGGAGCCGGAGGACGGCGACCGGCAATTCGTCACCGCGCTCGCCCGCGGCCTCCAGGTCCTGCGCGCCTTCCGGGACGCGGCCGAGATGCTGGGCAACCGCGAGATCGCGTCCCGCACCGGCCTGCCGAAGCCCACCGTCTCGCGACTGACCCACACGCTCCTGTCCCTCGGCTACCTGGTCCACGATCCGGAGGGCGAGCGCTACGGCCTGGGTCCCGCTGTGCTGGCGCTGAGCGCCGCCTTCCTGCGGCAGAACTCCTTCCCGCAGATGGTGAAGCCGTTCCTGCAGGACCTCGCCACGGCCGTGCAGGCCCACGTGGCGCTCGGCCTCCTCGATGGGCTGTCGAGCGTCTACGTTCAGCTCTGGCGCGGCCAGGGCCAGCGCATCGTCCTGTCGAGCGAGGTCGGCTATCGCCTGCCGCTTTCCCGCAGCGCGATGGGCATGGCGACGCTGTCGAGCCTCGACGAGGCGGAACGATCCGCGCTCATGACCCGTCTGCGCCGCGACGGCGCCGATGCGGCGCGGCTCGACCAGACCTATCGCCGCTGCGCCGCCGAGATCGCCGCGCACGGCTTCTGCGTCGGCGTCGGCATCTGGCATCAGGACATCAACGCCGTCGCGGCCCCGATCCACGCCCCCGGCGGGCGCGGCCACTTCGCGCTCAACATCAGCGGCCCGGCCTTCCTGCTCACCGAGGAGGTCCTGCGCCGGGACACCGGCCCGAGGCTGATCGAGACGATCGAGCGCATGCGCTCACTCGGGATCGTCGATTGACGGATCACGCCCCCAGACCCGCGAACCACGCCGCGTAGGGCGTGTTGCGGGCGAGGTGCCGGTTGTAGTCCGGCGCCCCGTCCGTCCACCAGGGCGGGCCTCGCTCGCCGAGGCCGTGCTTGGCCGCGTCGACCGCCGCGCGGGCCTCGGCCAGGGTGGTCCCGCCTTCGGCCTTCGCGTCGCGCACCGCGCGGCGGGCCCGCATCAGGTCCTGCACCAGGGCCTCGCGGCGGGCTGCCGGCAGGGACGGATCGGAGCAGCGCCACAGCCGCCCGCGCACCACGATGTAGCGCCCGTCCGGGGTGGTCGGCACCGTCTTGCGCGGCCTCACCGTAAGCTCCGCGATCGCAGGTCAGGCTTTGAGAGGGCGTTAAACCTTCGCGCGCAACCTCGTCGCGGGAAGCGGGAGTAGGTCCTCCTGCCGGGGGACGCCATGCACATCGTCGTCGTCGATCCGAGCCGGGTGGTGCTCAAGGTCATCAGCGGGCTCCTGACGCCCCGCGGCCATACCGTGGACGCGTTCACGGATTCGCGCGAGGCGCTCGATTTCGTCACCGACAACGCGTCGGTCACCACCCTGATCACCAGCCTCGAGGTTCGTCCCCTCAGCGGCCTGGAGCTGTGCTGGTCGGCCCGGCTGCTCGCGGATGCGCACCGGCCGCTCTACATCATCACGATGTCGTCGGCCCGCAACGCCCGCAACCTGGCGGAGGCGCTCGACAGCGGCTCGGACGACTTCATCGACAAGCCGCCGGGCCCGGAGGAGCTCTATGCCCGCCTGCGGGCGGCCGAGCGGATGACCGGGATGCAGCGCGAGCTGATCCGCCTCGCGGAGGCCGACGCGCTGACCGGGCTCCTCAACCGCCGCGCCTTCCTGCAAAGGGTCGGCGAGGTCGCGGACCGGGCCGGTGCCCATGGAAGGCTGTCGATGGTCATGGTCGACATCGACCAGTTCAAGGCCATCAACGACCAGCACGGCCACGAGGTCGGCGACACCGCGATCCGGGGCGTCGCCGCGGAGCTGCTGACCGAGGCTGGCGGCATCGCCGGGCGCGTCGGCGGCGAGGAATTCGCCCTGGCCCTGCCGGGGCGCACCCTGGAGGAGGCCGAGGCCGCCGCCGGGCGCCTGCGGCTTCGCTGCACGCAGCTGCGCTTCAAGGGCCAACGCGGCCCGGTACAGCTCACCGCGAGCTTCGGCGTCAGCGCCTGGTCCGAGGGCGAGACCGTCGGCGGCCTGCTCAAGCGCGCCGACATCGCCCTCTACGAGGCCAAGAGCACGGGGCGCAACCGGGTCGTCTCGGCGGCCACCGACCTGATCCTGGCGCGGGCGGGATAGCCCGCCCCGGCATCAATCCGTCGGCCGGAACGACCGGGGAATGATGCGAAACACGGAAGACGGCGGAGTGGCGCCAGGCCGCTCCGCTCATGGTTCGGCCGGCCCGTAGATCGCGAGCTTGAGCGCGGGATCGCCGGTCGCCTGGAAGGTCGCGTAATCGAAGACGAGCCGGCCGCGCCCTGGGTGATGCAGCACCTTGCGGCCGGCTCCCCCGCCGCGCACCTCGTGCGCCTCCCACCACCCCGGAAAGAGCGGGCACCCGTCCGCCAGGCGGGCGAGGAGATCGAGGAAGGCCGGGTCGGCCGCCGAGAGGTCGTGGGCGGTGCGGAACTGCGCCACCATGCGCTGCGCCTCCTCCGCCCAGGCCGCCCCGAACAGGGCCCGCGCCCGGGCGTCGGTCAGGACGAAGTGCAGGATGTTGCGCTCCGCCTCGGGGAGGTCGTCGAAGCCGAAGAGGTCGGCGGCGGCGGCGTTCCAGGCCAGGAGATCCCAGCGCCGGCCGGTGACGTAGGCCGGCTGCGGCAGGTCGCGGACGAGGCGCCGGATCGTCGGCGGCACCACCTCGCGCACGAAGGCGGAGGGCCGGCCGCTCCGGGACAGGGCGCGCAGATGCGCGTGCTCGGCCTCGCTCAGGCAGAGGGCGCGGGCCAGGGCGTCGACGGTGGCGGCCGAGGGACTGACGTCGCGCCCCTGCTCCAGGCGCACGTACCAGTCGATACCGATGCCGGCCCGCTCGGCGACCTCGTCGCGGCGCAGGCCCGGGGTCCGGCGGCGGCGCAGGGACGGGATCGCCAGACCGGCGGGATCGAGCTGCTCGCGGCGCGAGCGCAGGAAGTCGCCGAAGGCCTTCTGACGGGGATCGCTCACGCGTGCCTCCCGGGCGACGGTGGGTGTACGGATCCCAGGATCATACCAGTCCTTCCGGCGCGCCGGACAGGCGTCATCCTCCCCTGGTTCCCATGGGAGGAGAGACATGAAAGCTGCCGTGCTCAAGGCGTTCGGGTCGCCGCTCGTCGTCGAGGACGTGCCCGATCCGGTGATCGGGACGGGAGAGGTGATCGTCGACGTCGCGGCCGCGCCGGTGTTGCCCTACACCGACGAGGTCCTGTCCGGTGCGCGCCGGTATCTCCTGCCGGCGCCCGTCATCCCCGGCTGCGGGGCGATCGGCCGGGTGCGCCGGATCGGCCCCGACGCGACCAAGCTCCAGGTCGGGGACTGGGTGTTCTGCGATCCGACCGTGCGTTCGCGCGACGACGCCGCCATGCCGGACATCGTTCTCCAGGGCTGGAGCGCCCGGGGCGAGGGCGGCCAGAAGCTCCAGGCCTATCACCGGCACGGCGCCTTCGCCGAGCAGGTGCGCGTGCCGACCGAGAATGCCGTCCGCCTCGGCGCCATCGCGGCGGCGGAGGCCGGGCACTGGTGCGCGCTCAACACGCTGCTCGTCCCCTATGGCGGCCTCCTGGCGGCGAATCTCCAGGCCGGCGAGACGCTGCTGGTGAGCGGCGCGACCGGCCATTTCGGCAGCGCCGCCGTCGCGGCGGGCCTCGCCATGGGGGCGGCCTGCGTCGTCGCCCCGGGCCGCAACGAGGCCGTTCTCGCCGATCTCGTCCGGCGCTTCGGTGTCCGGATCCGCCCCGTGACGCTGACCGGCGACGAGGCGACGGATCGCGCCCGCATGATGGCGGCCGCGCCCGGACCGATCGACTGCGTGCTCGACATCCTGCCGCCCTCGGCCGAGGCGACGGTCGCGCGTGCGGCGGTGATGAGCGTGCGCCCCTACGGCCAGGTGGTGCTGATGGGCGGCGTCGGCATGCTGGGCGGCGGCGACCTGGCGCTGCCCTATCCGTGGATCATGCGCAACGACATCACGGTGCGGGGCCAGTGGATGTATCCGCCGGACGCGGTCGGGCGCATGGCCGGACTCGTCCGCGGCGGGTTGCTGCGCCTGGAGGACTACGCCGTGACGACGTTCCCCCTCGCCGAGGCGAACGCGGCGGTCGCGCATGCCGCGGCGCAGGGCGGTCCGTTCCGCCTCACCGTGCTGCGCCCCGGCGCAGCCCCGCATCGGTCCGCCTGATCCTCGTTCCGGGCGGGTCGCCGCACGGCCGTCGCGGTTGACCGGCATGGACCGCCAGCCCATTCCGGCGGCGGCTGAACTCGTCTACCCTGGGGTCATGACGGCAGCCGCAACCATCGGCGTGGAAACCCCCTTGCAGGAGGACGTGGCGGTCCTCCTGTCGCTGGCGGATGCCGTGGCGGCGCGGCTCTATCCGGACGCCCAGCGCCGCCCGATCACGCCGGAGAGCCTGGCCGTCGCGGGAACCCACGTCCTCGTCGCGCGCATCGCCGGAGCAGCGGCCGGTCTCTGTGCCGTGATCGAGCGCGGCGCCGGCGCGGTGGAGCTGAAGCGCATGATCGTCGCCGCAGAGGCGCGCGGGCGTGGCGTCGGGTCCGCTTTGGTGCGGGGCGCCGAGACCGAAGCGCGCCGTCTCGGCGCCCGCACGATCGTCCTCGAGGTCGGCAGCCGCAACACCGAGGCCCAGGCGCTCTACCGCCGCGCGGGTTTCACGCGCCGCGGACCGTTCCCGCCCTATCGCGCGCTGCCGGTTAGCCTCTTCCTGGAGCGCGCCATCCCGGCCTGACCCAATGCGGGAAAATACCGAGGCGCGCGTTCCAAACTGGTCCGGACCTTCAGGCCCCCTCGCCTCGCTCGCCGGCCCCATCCGACCGGCCTTTCGCGACATCCTGCCGCAGAGTCGGTCTACCTAGGCATTCCTCCCCTCGGACGCGCCTCTCCCCTGCCGCAAAGCCCATCCCGAACCGCCCTCCCCCCGCCGAGCTGGAACAGGGCTTGATCCGTCTCCCCCGTAGGCACCGCGCCTGTATCGCGCTGGAACGGAGGCAAGCGGCATGAGTGACGCCGTCAGGGTTCTGATCATCAACGAGCCGTCGGATCTGGGCGCCGCCTTCCGGGCGACGCTGGAGCATGATCCGGCCTTGCGGACGGTGGACGAGGAGGAGCTCGAGGAGGCCGGCTCACCCTGCGTCGTCCTGGCCTTCGCGCCCGAGATCGACCCGGCGGCGGTGGCGTCCTTACGTGCGCGGGCACCGGAGGCCCGGATCCTGGTGGCGTTCCAGGCCGCCGACGCGGCGGAGATCGGCCGGTTCGCCAGTGCGGGCGCCGACGCCTTCGTGGCCCGCTGCGCGTCGCCGCGCGACATCTGCACCACGATCCTGGCGCTCGCCCATGGCCTGCCGCTGCACGAAGGCGAGACGGAGCATCCGGCGGCCGAAGCGGCGGCCGAGAGCCTGGGGCTCACCCCGCGGGAGGCCGAGGTGCTGCGTTTCCTCAGCGCCGGCTTCAGCAACAAGGAGGTGGCGCGCCGGCTCACGGTGAGCGTGCGCACGGTCGAGACCCATCGGCTCAACCTGCGCCGCAAGACCAAGACCGGCCGGCTCAAGGACCTGGTTCAGCTCGCCCGGCAGATCGGCCTGGCTCCGGTGCTCGAAGGCGAGACCCGGCCCCTGCGGCGCCTCACCCACGAAGCACATGGCGCCGCTCCCCATTGAGGGGGCGGCGCGTTGGATCGGGCGGACCCCGAAGGACCGCCCCGTTTCAGCCGGATCAGGCGGCCTTGCGGGCCGCCGCCTTGCCGGGTCGTGTCTTGCCGGAGGGTGTCTTGCCGGACCGTGACGAGCCGGCAGAGGATTTCCCGCCCTTGACCGAGCGCCCCCCGGCCTTCGTCTTCGCCTCCTGCTCGACCCGGGCGAGGCGGCCCTGGAGCAGGCCGAGCACCGCCGTCTCCTCGGGCCGCAAGGACGCGATGTCGTCGCGCAGGGCCGCCTCGACCTCGTCCTTGACCTGGAGCAGCAGCTCGCCTTCGAGGTAGCAGCCGAGGATCTCCGGGTGGATGTAGCACTTGCGGCAGATCGTCGGCGTGTTGCCGAGCCGCTCGGCCACCCGCTCGATCGCCGCGCGCACGTTGCGCTTGGCCTTGGCCTCGCTGTCGAAGGCCTCGAACTCGCGCAGGGCCATCGCGGCCAGCACCGTCCCGGACCACGTCCGAAAATCCTTGGCGGTGATGTCGCGGCCGGTGATCTCGCGCAAGTAAGCGTTCACGTCGGCCGAGGTCACGTCCCGCCGCTCCCCGTCCTCGTCGAGGTACTGGAACAGCTCCTGGCCGGGCAGGTCCTGGCAGGCCTTGACGATCTTCGCCACCCGGCGGTCGTGGACCTCGAGCTCCCAGACCTTGTTGCTCTTGCCCTTGAAGCGGAACTTCAGCTCCCTTCCCTCGACCTTGACATGGGGGTCGCGCAGGGTGGTGAGGCCGTAGCTCTTGTTCTGCTTGGCGTAATCGTCGTTGCCGACCCGGATCAGGGTGGTCTCGAGCAAGTGCACCACCGTCGCCAGCACCTTCTCGCGCGGCAGCCCGCGCCGGCCCATATGCTCCTCGACCGTCGCGCGGATGCCCGGCAGCACCTCGGCGAAGGTCATCATGTGGGCGAACTTGGTGCTCTCCCGGGCCTGCCGGAACTCGGGATGGTAGCGGTACTGCTTGCGGCCGCGGGCATCGCGCCCGGTGGCCTGGATGTGGCCGTTGGCGTGGCGGCAGATCCACACGTCGGTATAGGCCGGCGGAATCGCGAGCGACCTGATCCGCGCCAGCGCCGCGGCGTCGCGCACCTTCGCGCCCGTGCTGTCGACATAAGCGAAGCCGCGCCCGTTGCGCTTGCGGCGATAGCCCGGCTCCCCGTCGCTCACATAGCGCAGGCCGGCCTCGCGGGCGGCGTCGCGGGTGTCGACGCGATCCTCGGCGGCAGGCTCCGCCATCTGGGGATCCGACAGCATGGGTTTCACGACCTCACGGGTTGCGGTCGATCTCAACCGGCGCGTGCCCGCACAGGTTCCTACAGGCGCGGAGTATCCAGGCGCCGGGCCGGTATCCCGGCGCAGCGTCAGGCTGTAGGGAGGCGGAGAACAGTACGGGCCATGAGCGGGAGAGACCGGGTGCAGCCACAGGACGCGGGCGGAGAGGGGCGGCGGGCGCATATCGCCTTCGTGGTCACCGAGGACTGGTTCTTCGCCTCGCATTTCCTGCCCATGGCCCGCGCGGCCGTGGCCGCCGGCCACGCCGTCTCGGTCGTCACCCGGGTGCGGGCGCACCGCGACGTCATCGCCGCCACCGGCGCCCGGGTGGTGGCGCTCGAGGCCGAGCGCTCGAGCCTCAACCCGATGGCGGCGGGCTACGCCGCCGGCCAGCTCGCGGCGATCCTGAAGGCGCTCAAGGCCGACATCGTCCACTGCATCGCCCTGCGGGGCATCCTGGTCGGGGGCACGGCGGCGATGCTCGCCGGCATCCCGTCGCGGGTCTACGCGCTGACCGGGCTCGGGCTGATCGGCGCCCGGCAGGACCGGACCGGGCGTCTCGCCCGCACCGCTCTGCGCCTGCTGATCCGCGGCCCCCTCGAGACCGCCCGCACCCGCTACCTGTTCGAGAATCCGGACGATGCGACGCTGCTCGGCCTCGACCCGGAGAGCCCGCGCGTCGCAATCGTCGGCGGCGCCGGCATCGACCCGGAGGCGTGGGTGCCGCACCCCCTGCCGCCGCAGCCGCCTTTGCGGATCGCGCTCACCGCCCGGATGCTGTGGTCGAAGGGGATCGATACGGCGGTCGAGGCGGCGCATCGCGCGCGGGCGGGGGGCGCCGCTCTCGAACTCGCCCTCTACGGCGCCCCCGACC
>JAEWKL010000374.1 GCA_023386115.1 Pseudomonadota bacterium | reverse complement strand
TTGGCATCGACCCGTCGATGCCAAGGCGTCCGGCGCATCAGCGCCGACGCCCGTTCGGGCTGAGCCGGCGCCTCCGAACGAATCCGTCCGAAGGCGCGGCGGCATTACTCCGCCGGCGCCGGCCGATGCGCCGCCTCGTGCCCCGGCGGCTCGTCCACCGCCCCCACGAAGCGCCCGAACAGCCGGCCCATGAGCCGCGACAGGTCGTCCATCAGCAGGAAGATCGCCGGCACGAAGACCAGCGACAGCAGGGTCGAGACGATCAGCCCCGAGATCACCGCGATCGCCATCGGCGAGCGGAACTCGCCGCCGATGCCGAAGGCCATCGCGCTCGGCACCATGCCGGCTGCCATGGCGATCGTCGTCATCACGATCGGCCGGGCGCGCTTGGCGCCGGCCTGGGTGATGGCGGTGACGCGGTCGACGCCGCGGGCCATCTCCTCGACGGCGAAATCGACCAGCATGATCGCGTTCTTGGTCACCACGCCCATCAGCATCAGGATGCCGATCACGACCGGCATCGAGATCGGCCGGTTGAAGATCAGGAGGCCGAGGATCGCCCCGCCGATCGAGAGCGGCAGCGAGAACAGGATGGTGAGCGGCTGGAAGAACGAGGCGAAGAGCAGGATCAGGACGCCCAGCACCATCATCAGCCCGGCGCCCATCGCCAGCGCGAAGCCCTCGAACACCTCGCCCATCACCTCGGCGTCGCCGGTCTGGCGCAAGGAGATGCCGGGCGGCAGGGCGCGGGCGGTGGGGGTGCTCATCGCGAGCTTGATCTGCTCGCCGAGCGCGTCCGAGCCCTGCATGTTGGCCTCCAGCGCGACGCGCACGGCGCGGTCGTAGCGGTCGATGGCGGTCGGCCCGCGGCCGAGGCTGATGTCGGCGACCGCCGAGAGCGGCACGGAGGCGCCGTTCTTGGCCGGCACCTTCAGGCTTTCCAGGGCGGAGAGGTCGCCGCGCAAGGCCATCGGCAGCTGCACCCGGATCGGGATCTGCCGGTCGGTGGCGTTGAACTTGGCGAGGTTCTGGCCGATGTCGCCGATCGTGCCGACCCGCACCGTCTCGGCGATGGTGTCGGTCGAGACGCCGAGATCGGCGGCGATGCCGGGCTTCGGGCGGATGCGCACCTCGGTCCGATCGAGGGGCGCGGTCGACATCACGTTGACGAGGTTCGGCAGCGCCGCGACCTCGCGCTGCATCTTTTCGGCCACCTCGGTCACCTGGGCGGTGTCGCCGCCGGCAACGATCAGCGTGAAGTCGCGCTGGCCGCCCTCGCGGAGCGACCAGTAGCGCACGTCCGGCTCCTCGCGCATCAGGTCCATGATCGCCGCTTCCACGTCGGCCTGCTTGCGCACCCGGGCGTTCTTCGGCGTCAGGTTGACGGTGAGCGTTGCGAGCCGCACCTCCTTCTTGCCCGGCAGCTGGCGGCCGCCGTCGACGAAGACGGAACGAACCTCCGGCAGGGTGCGGATGCGCTGGGCGACCCGGTCGGTGACCGCGATCGTGTCCTCCAGGCGCGCGCCGGGAGGCAGCTCGACCACCATCAGGGTGCGGGCCGCGTCCTCCTTGGGCAGGAAGCCGGCGGGCAGCAGGCGCGTCGACAGGATCGAGCCCGCGAACAGCGCGAGGCCGACCACCAGTGTCACGTATTTGTGCCGCACCGACCACAGCACGACCCGGTTGTAGGTCCGCATCACCGGACCCTCGCGCTCCTCGTGGTGGCCATGGTCGCGCAGGAAGTAGGCCGCCATCATCGGGGTGATGAGGCGGGCGACCAGGAGCGACATGAACACCGCGGCCGCGATGGTGAGGCCGAATTGCTTGAAGTACTGCCCGGCGATGCCGCCCATGAACGAGACGGGGGCGAAGATCGCGATCAGCGTCGCCGTGATGGCGATGACCGCGAGACCGATCTCGTCGGCGCCCTCGATCGCGGCGCGATAGGGCGACTTGCCGAGCCGCATGTGGCGGACGATGTTCTCGATCTCCACGATCGCATCGTCGACCAGGATGCCGGTGACGAGGGTGATGGCCAAGAGGCTCACCGCGTTGAGCGAGAAGCCCATCGCGCTCATCGCCCAGAAGGTCGGGAAGACCGAGAGCGGCAGGGCCACCGCGGCGATCAGCGTCGCGCGCCAGTCGCGCAGGAACAGGAACACCACCAGCACCGCCAGCGCCGCCCCCTCCATCAGGCTGTGCATGGCGGATTCGTAGTTGCCGATGGTGTTGGTGACCGAGGAATCGATCCGGTCGAAGCGGACGCCCGGATACTCCTTGGCGAACTCCTCGATCTTCTTGGCCACCACCTCGCCCACCGAGGCGTCGCTGGCGCCGTTCGCCCGCGAGATCGCGAAGGCGACGACCGGCTCGCCATTGAGGCGGGCGAAGGTGCGGGGTTCCTCGGCCCCGTCGTTCAGGGTCGCGAGGTCGTCGAGGCGCACCTTGCGCCCACCCGGCAGCACGATCGAGGTCGCGGCGAGCGTCTCAAGGGTCGAGGAGGCGGCGAGCGTGCGGATCGACTGCTCCTGGCCGCCGACCTCGGCGCGGCCGCCGGCCATGTCGGCGGAGGTCAGGCGCAATTGCCGGTTCACGTCCGCCGCGGTGATGCCGAGCGCGAGCAGCCGGTCGGGCTTGAGGGTCACCCGCACCTCGCGGGCGACGCCCCCTAAGCGCTCGACGCCGCCGACGCCGCGAAGGCCCTGGATCTGGCGCGCCACCACGTCGTCGACGAACCACGACAGGTCCTCGGGCGTCATCGCGGGCGCCGAGGCGCCGTAGACCATGATCGGCAGGCCGGCGATCTCGACCCGGTTGATGATCGGCTCGTCGATCGTCCGGGGCAGGTTCATCCGGATCTTGGAGATCGCGTCCTTGACGTCGTTGACCGCCCGGTCGGTATTCACCTCCAGACGGAACTCGATCGTCGTGGCCGAGGTGCCCTCGGTGATCGACGAGATGATGTGCTTGACGCCCTTCACCCCCGCCACGGCGTCCTCGACCCATTTGGTGACCTGGGTCTGCAACTCGCTCGGCGCGGCGCCGGCCTGCGTCACCGTCACCGAGACGATCGGGATGTCGATATTGGGAAAACGGGTGATCGGCAGGCTGCGGAAGCTCACGAGGCCGAGGAGCCCGAGCACCAGGAAGAGCACGATCGAGGGGATCGGCTTGCGGATCGCCCAGGCGGAAATGTTCAGGCGCATCGGTCGAGCCCGGTCAGGATTCTACGGAAGGCCGAGCGTCAGGGACGCCCGGAAGCTGTCTGGAGCCGGGCGTCAGGGACGCCAGGAAGCTGTCCGGAGCCGGGCTCAGGGACGCCCGGCCTCGGCGGTGGCGGGCAGGGCGGGATAGATCGGGCGCACCCGGTCGCCGTCGCGCAGGAAGCTGCCGGCCCGGGCCACCACGGCCTCGCCAGCCTTGACCCCGTCGCGAGCCTCGATGAAGCCCTCGGCCGAGAGGCCGGTGCGGATCGCGCGGGCCTCGACCCGCTCGCCCGTCACCACCAGCACGGTCGGACCCGACGGCCCGTAGACCACCGAGGCGAGCGGCACCGCGACGCCGGTGCGCCGCGCGGCCTCGACCGCGCCGCGGGCGAAGGC
>JAEWKL010000356.1 GCA_023386115.1 Pseudomonadota bacterium | reverse complement strand
GATGTAATCGGGCTCCTCGTCGCCGTGCTTGCGCGCGCAATAGGTCGGGATGTTCGCCATCGGACCCGGCCGGTACAACGCGACCAGCGCGATGATGTCCTCGAAGCGGTCGGGCTTCATGTCGAGCAGCGCGCGGCGCATGCCCTGACTTTCCAATTGGAAGATGCCGACGGCTTCCGCCCGCGAGAGCAGATCGTAGGTCCTGCGGTCGTCCAGCGGGATCGCCGACAGGTCGAGCGCGACGCCGCGCTGCGCCAAGAGATCGACGGCGGTCTTGAGCACCGTGAGCGTCTTGAGGCCGAGGAAGTCGAACTTCACCAGCCCCGCCTGCTCGACCCACTTCATGTTGAACTGGGTCACCCGCATCCCGGTCTTCGGGTCTCGGTAGAGCGGCACCAGTTCCTCGAGCGGCCGGTCGCCGATCACCACGCCGGCGGCATGGGTCGAGGCGTGGCGGTGCAGGCCCTCGAGCTTCCTGGCGATGCTCATCAGGCGGGCGACGACCGGCTCCTCCTCGATCGCGCTCTGGAGCTTCGGCTCGCCCTCGATCGCCTGGGCCAGGGTCACGGGGTTGGCCGGGTTCTGCGGCACCAGCTTCGTCAGCTTGTCGACCTGGCCGTAGGGCATCTCCAGCACCCGGCCGACGTCGCGCAGCACGCCGCGGGCGAGCAGGGTACCGAAGGTGATGATCTGCCCGACCTGGGTCTCGCCGTAGCGCTCCTGCACGTAGCGGATCACCCGCTCGCGGCCCTCGACGCAGAAGTCGATGTCGAAATCCGGCATCGAGACGCGTTCGGGGTTGAGGAAGCGCTCGAAGAGGAGGCCGAAGCGGATCGGGTCGAGGTCGGTGATGAGGAGCGACCACGCGACGAGGGATCCTGCACCCGAGCCGCGGCCCGGCCCGACCGGGATGTCGTGCTCCTTGGCCCACTTGATGAAGTCCGAGACGATCAGGAAGTAGCCTGGGAACTTCATCTTGGTGATGACGCCGATCTCGTATTCGAGCCGGTCGCGATAATCCTTCTCCGTCAAGCCTTCCGCCGGGCCGTGCTGGCGCAGGCGCTCGGTCAGCCCCTCCTCCGCCTGCCGGCGCAGCTCCGCCGCCTCGTCGGGAGCGATGGCGTGCGCCACCGCGGTGGTGGCCGCAGCCGCTTGCGCCTGCACGGCGGCGCCGTCGGACGCGCCTTGCGCCGGTGTGGTGAGGCTCGGCGCGCCGAAGCTCGGCAGGATGGGCTTGCGGGTGCGCGCCCGATAGGCGCAGCGCATCGCGATCTCGACACTCGCCTGGAGCGCGTCGGGCAGGTCGCGGAACAGGTCGGCCATCTCGGCCCGGGTCTTGAAGGCGTGGCGCGGGGTCAGGCGCCGGCGCTTGTCGTCGGAGACGAGGCGGCCTTCGGCCACGGCCAGCAGCGCGTCGTGCGCCTCGTAATCCTCGGGCTTGGCGAAGTAGGGCTCGTTCGTCGCCACCAGCGAGAGGCCGTGCCGATCCGCGAGGCGGATCAGCTCGCCCTCGACGGCGCGCTCGTCGGGCAGGCCGTGGCGCTGCAGCTCGACATAGAGCCGGTCCTCGCCGAAGGCCGCCTTGAGAGTCTCGAGCCGGGCGAGGGCCAGCTCGGCCCGGCCGGCGCGCAACGCGGCATCGACCGGACCGTCCATGCCGCCGGTGAGCGCGATCAGCCCGCCCGCGCAATCTGCGAGCGCCTGGGCGGAGACCCGCGGCACCTCGCCGAGGGCGTTGTCGAAATAGGCCCGGCTCGCCAGGCGCAGGAGATGGCCGTAGCCGGTCTCGTCCTTGGCGAGCAGCACGATGTGCGGATGGCTGGCGTTGAGCTTGGCCCCGGCCTCCGGCGCCTCGAAGGCGACGCTCAGCTGGATCCCGGCGATCGGCTGGAGCCCTAAGCCGGTGGCCTTCTCGGAGAATTCGAGCGCGCCGAACAGGTTGTTGGTGTCGGTGAGCGCCAGCGCCGGCTGCCGGTCGGCGCAAGCGGCCTTCACGAGGTCGCCGATCTTCAGCGCGCCCTCGAGCAGCGAGTAGGAGGAGTGGACGTGCAGGTGGACGTAGCCGACGGGCTTCAGGATCTGCAAGGCGACTCGCTCCTCGTGAGCGCGCCAGGATTCCCGGCAGAGCTTGAGGAGTCACGACCCGCGGCGCAACGTGGCCGCGAAATCCACCGGATTCGGGCCGAACGGCCCAGGCCGTGGCCCATGGGCCACGGCGCGAGGGCCTCAGTGCATCGGCGAGAGCGCCACCGCCCACAGGGCGATCGCGCCGGTGAGCAGGCCCATCGATGCGACCTCCGTGACAGCGAGGAGGATCTTGCGTATGTTCATGGTCTGTCCCCTTTCGTCGGGCTCATGTTTGTTCTTGTTTTGTTCCATGTCAAAGGGGATTCGTGCCGGATCCGATCGATGTGGTGAACGGTTGGTTGACCGAGTCGGGATCGGCCGGGAACCATGATCCGCAGGCATGGATCCCCCGAGTATAGGGCGACCGCGTTGCGGCTCGATCGTCCGCAGCCTATCTAGGCGCAACCTTGACGGTGGGTCGCCGGCCCGCCGGGAGTCATCGTTTTCGTTCTAAGCACGAGGTGGCGCATGGCGCGCGACGTGTCCGACGCGACCCCGCTCAGCGCGCGGTCCGAGCTGATCGAGTGGTTCGCGGCCGGCGAGAAGCCGCATGACGCCTTCGCCATCGGCACCGAGCATGAGAAGGTCCCGTTCTACCGCGCCGACCTTTCGCCGGTGCCCTACGACGGCGAGCGGGGCATCTCGGCCCTGCTGGACGGCCTGCGGGCGATCACCGGCTGGGAGACGATCGAGGATGCGGGCCGGGTGATCGGCCTCGCCGCGGTCGAGGGCGGCGGAGCGATCTCGCTCGAGCCCGGCGGCCAGTTCGAGCTCTCGGGCGCTCCCCTGCCCGACGTCCACGCCACCGCCCACGAGCTGAGCCAGCATCTCGACGCGGTGCGCCACGCGGCCGATCCCCTCGGCATCGGCTTCCTCACCCTCGGCATGAGCCCGAAATGGACGCGGGAGGAGACTCCCGTGATGCCGAAGAGCCGCTACCGCATCATGAAGGGCTACATGCCAAAGGTTGGCTCGCTCGGCCTCGACATGATGCTGCGCACCGCCACCGTGCAGGTGAACCTCGACTTCTCGTCCGAGGCCGACATGGTGACGAAGATGCGGGTCGGCTTAGGCCTGCAGCCGGTGGCGACGGCGCTCTTCGCCAACTCGCCCTTCACCGACGGCAAGCCGAACGGCTTCCTGTCCCGGCGCTCCGAGATCTGGCGCGACACCGACCGCGATCGCACCGGCATGCTGCCTTTCGCGTTCGAGGACGGCTTCGGCTACGAGGCCTACGCGGACTGGCTCCTCGACATGCCGATGTACTTCGTCAAGCGCGGCGAGACCTATCACGACGTCAGCGGCGCCTCGTTCCGCGACCTGATGGAGGGGCGGCTCGCCACCCTGCCGGGCGAGCGCGCGACGGTCTCCGACTGGGCCAATCACGCCTCGACCGCCTTCCCGGAGGTGCGCCTGAAGCGCTTTCTCGAGATGCGCGGCGCCGATGTCGGCGACGCCAACATGATCGCCGCGCAGTCGGCGTTCTGGGCCGGGCTGTACTACGATCCCGCGGCCCTCGACGGCGCCTGGCAGCTGGTGCGCGACCTGACGGCGGAGGAGCGCGAGACGATGCGGGCCGAGGCACCGCGACTCGGCCTCGACGCGCCGGCGGGCAAGAGGCGCCTGCGGGAGCTCGCCCGCGACGCGCTCGCGCTCGCCGAATCGGGCCTGAGGGCGCGGGCCCGCCACGACGCGCAGGGACGCGACGAGACGCTCTACCTCGCCCCGCTCCAGGCCATCGCCGCCTCGCGGACCCGGGCCGAGGACCTGCTCGCGCTCTATGACGGGCCGTGGAACCGCTCGGTCGACCCGGCCTTCGCGGCCTGCGCGTTCTGACCGGTCCGTTCGTCCCGATTGTCCCAGGATTGCTTCAGGCGAGATCGGTCATCCCGCGGCCGCGCAGCGGAACGCGGGATGATACCGACGACGAAGTGCCCTGCGGGGGCCGATCGAGCGAACTCCCGGACAAGACTCGACCTCGCCCCATCGCCGAGCCGCGACGAAGCAGGGCGGCCGGTGAATGCTCAAGCTTATCGGGCCGCACCGCACAATCGAGCCGTGTGCGACCACGCACACCGCGCAGCACAAGCGTAGCCGCTACCGATTGACGGTCCGTCAATTCGCGCCGAATCTTGGAACAGAGGTCGGTCCTTGGCCGTTCTTGAGGCCGACGGGACATCGTCCTCACACGATCGGAGACATCTTTTATGTCGCGCATCACCACTCTCGCCCTCGCGGCCGGCGCCGCTGCTGCCCTGACCGCCGGGACCGTCGGGGCGCAGGCCGCCCCGCTGCCGGCCGCCACCTCGGCCGCCATCGCCCGCTCGGCCGCGCCCTGTGTCTTATACACAAA
>JAEWKL010000307.1 GCA_023386115.1 Pseudomonadota bacterium | reverse complement strand
GGGGGGGGGCGGGGGGGCGGGCGCGGGCGCCCCCGCCGCGACGACGCCCGAGACGATCGCAACGAGGACGAGGGCAATCCTCTCGGGGGCGATCCGGCGGCGGCGATCTGACGCCGCCCCCGTCCCCGACAATTCGAGCGATTCCAGGGTGACCGTGCGTCGCTCAGTGTCTAGCCTGCCGGGATGATCCATCGCCGCCGCGAGGGCGGCGACCGCTTGAGGACCCTTCCGGATGCTCGACCTGACCACCCGCGCGCCGGTGCCGATCGCCCGCGTCGAGCAGCCGCGCTATACGGCCGTGGCGCAGGGTCTGCACTGGCTCACCGCCGCCCTGGTGCTGGCGGTGCTGCCGCTCGCCTGGATCGCCACGAGCCTGCCGGCCAGCCCGGCCAAGGGCTTCTACTTCCAGCTACACAAGTCGGTCGGCATCACGATCTTCGCCATCGTCGCCCTCCGCATCCTGTGGCGGGCCTGGCACCCGGCCCCGCCAGAGGTCTACGTGCCACGGGGCCTGGCGCTGCTCGGCCGGATCAACCACTGGCTGCTCTACCTCGTCTTCCTGCTGATGCCGGCGAGCGGCTTCGTGCTCTCCGCCGCCGCCGGCAACACGACGCAGTACTTCTTCCTGTTCCCGATTCCGCCTTTCATGGCGAAGAACGAGGCGGTGGCCAAGCTCGCCGACCAGATCCACCTGGCGGGCCAGTACGCCGTCTACGCCCTGGTGGCGCTCCACGTGGTGGCCACCGCCTGGCACCTGGTTGCCCGGCGCGACGCCCTCCTCGACCGGATGCTGCCGCGCCAGGATGTCTGATACCGCCGCGCCTTCGAACGGGTCTCGGCGCTGAGGCGCCGGACCCCTTGGAATCCGGACGCCGTGGCATCGACACCTCGATGCTAAGGCGCGACGGATGAGGATACGAGCGACCCGCGGGTGCCACGAGGGAGCGGTCCATGCGCGATCACCTCTACCTGCTGCTCCCGGACTTCGCCGACCCGGCCTTTCCGGGCCGGCGCTTCTACTGCTGGCATTGCGCCCTGATCGAGGGCGTGCTCGTGGGTTTTCCCGATCGGGCCGGGCGCCTCGACGTGACGCGCCTGCCCTGGCCGCGCCCGCGGCGGGCGCTGATCGATCGCCTCGGAGACGGTCACCAGTCGCTGCCGCTCCGGGTGCTCGCCCCCGACGCTCCGGAGGCGCTTGCCACCGGCCGCCACGGCGACCTGCTTTTCGCCGACGACAAGGACGCGATCCTGCGGGCGCTGCACGAGCGCCACGGCTTTCCGGAGCCGCATCCATGAGGCGCGCTCCTCGCGTCCTGGTAGACCGGGGCCGCGCAGGCGCTGATGGAGACCGTGCTGCGGGATGGATTCCGCCACGCGGCACCGGCAACTTGGCGATTGCATTCATGTTCGATGACGAACACTGCAAAGGAGGTCACCGGATGCGCGCTTTTGCAGCAAAGCCAAGCATTGCGCGAAGCCGGGCCATTGGTCATGAGGCGAGAGCCGGCGCCTGACGATCAGGCCGGCGGGATCGCCCGGGAGGCGACGCACGCGTGACCGACCACCGCGACGGCAGCCGCATCGCGGCCGAGTTGACCCGGACCGGCGCGAGCCCCGATCCGTTCGCGGCGGCCGTGCGGGCGACGCGCATGCCCATGGTGATCACCGACCCGCACCAGCCCGACAACCCGATCGTCTTCGTCAACGACGCCTTCACGCGGCTGACCGGCTATGCCCGGGACGAGATCCTCGGCCGCAACTGCCGCTTCCTCCAGGGCCCCGAGACCGATCCCGCCGATGTCGCGCGGATCCGCGACGCGATCGCCTGCCGGGTCCCGATCGAGATCGACCTCCTCAACCACAAGAAGGGTGGCGAGGCGTTCTGGAACCGCCTGCTCGTCTCGCCGGTCTTCGGCGAGGACGGCCGGCTCAGCTATTTCTTCGCCTCGCAATTCGACGTGACGCTGGAGCGCGACCGGCTGGTGCGGCTGCAGCGCGACCGCGACGCCCTGGAGCGGGAGATCGAGCGGCGCTCGCGCGCCCTGCGGCGGAGCGAGGAGCGCCTGCACTTCATCCTCAAGGCCTCCCGCCTCGGCTCCTGGACCCTCGACCTCGCCGACATGCGGCTGGTGGCCTCCGACAGCTGCAAGCGCAATCTCGGCCGGGAGCCGGGCGAGCCGCTCACCTTCGACGACCTGGTCGCCGCGATCCTGCCGGAGGACCGGGAGCGGATGCAGGCGGCGATCCGGGAGTCGATCGAGACTGGAAGCGACTACGACATCGAGTATCGGATCCGCACGCCGGCCGGCGCGGTGCGCTGGCTCCAGATCCGCGGCCAGCCCTTCTACGACGCGGACGGCGCAGCCCTGAGCATGGCCGGCGTGACCCTCGACGTGACCGAGCGCAAGCGCGGCGAGGAGCACCGGGCGCTGCTCGCCGAGGAGCTGAACCACCGGGTGAAGAACTCCATGGCGACGATCCAGTCGATCGCCAACCAGACCCTGACCCACGCCACCTCGCTCGCCGAGGCGCGCAAAGCCTTCAATGCCCGCCTGCAATCGCTCTCGGCCGCCCACGACGTCCTGACCCGCGAGAGTTGGGAGGGGGCGACCCTGGCGGAGATCGTCGAGGAGAGCTTACGCCCGTTCCGCTCCGGCGCGGGCTCGCGCTTCACCATCGGCGGCCCGCCCGTCCGCCTGCCGCCCCGGCTGGCTCTGGCCTTCGTGATGGCCCTGCACGAGCTGGCGACCAACGCGGTCAAGTACGGGGCGCTCTCGACCGACAAGGGCCGGGTGCTCCTCGGCTGGGAGGCGACCGGGGACGGGCGCCTGCGGCTGCGCTGGGAGGAGACGGGCGGCCCGCCGGTCTCGATCCCGACCCGGCACGGCTTCGGCTCGCGGATGATCGAGCGGGTGCTGGCCGCCGAGATCGGCGGCACGGCGGTGGTGGAGTACCGGCCGGGCGGCGTGGTGGCGAAGGTGGAGGCACCTCTGCCGGATGTGGGACTGCCGGTGGGCGGGCCTGCCGGCGGTTGAGCCCGACCGATATCGGAGACACATCGATGCCGAAACGGTGAGCGATCCGGCCATCCCGCTTGACCCCCTCGGAAGCTCGGCCTTACGCAGGGATCCATGCAGAGGGGGCGGACAAGCTGGAGAGCGCTTCGTGCGGCGATCGCTGTCGCTGCGCTCTACGCGCTCGCCCTCCAGGCCTTTCTCGGGGGCGCTGTCGCCACCGTCCAGCCCGGTCTCCCGCATATCCTCTGCGCTCCGGATGTCGGCTCGTCGCCCGACGATCCGGTCAAGGCGCCCCCCGTTCATCACCCTCTCGCCTGCTGTCCGGCGGCGCACAGCCTCGATGCCCTGACCATTCCGGTCCTCGGCTCGGCCATCGTCGCCTGGCCTGTCCGCCGGGTCGTCGGGGCGTCCTGGCGTCCGGAGGTCGTCGCCCGTCCCCGCGCCCCGCCCGGGATCAGCGCCAGCGCCAGAGCGCCCCCCATCGCCTGACCGATCGCCTCTTCCGATCAGCCAGACGATGGATGTCAGCCATGAGTTCCGTTCCGCGGGTCGCGCTTTGGGCCGTCCTGCCTCTCACCCTGCTTGCCACTACCCCGGTCCTTGCCCAATCGGCCGGTTCGAGCACGATTCCGCTCGATGAGATCACGGTCGGGGGCGGCGCCGCACCAGGGGCCGGCACGAGCCCTCGTGCCGGCGAGGCGGCCGGGTCCGTCACGGTCCCGAGCCTCGGCCGGCAGCGCGCGGCCGTGAACGCGACGGTCGGATCGGTCGCCTTCGTCGATGCCGCGGACATCCAGGACCGCTACGCCAACACCCTGCGCGACGTCCTCAAGGACGTGCCCGGACTCTATGTGCAGGAGCGCTACGGCCAGGAGATCCGCCTCTCGGTGCGCGGCTCCGGCATCGCCCGCGGCTATCATCTCCGCGGTCTCGAATTGCTGCAGGACGGCATTCCGCTCAACCTGGCCGATGGCAGCGGCGACTTCTACCAGGTCGACCCGCTCGCCCTCCGGTCCATCGAGGTCTACAAGGGCGGCAACGCCCTGACTTTCGGTGCGACGACCCTGGGCGGCGCCGTCAACGTCGTCACCCCGACCGCCCATACGGCACTCGCCCCTACCATCCTCCGCATCGACGGCGGCAGCTTCAACACCGTCCGGGAGAACGCCCAGGTCTCGCGCATCTCCGGCCCGGCCGATATCCTGATCAACGGGACCGTCACCAACTCGGACGGCTACCGCCGGCACGAGGCGCAGCGCACGCAGAACGTGAACGCGAATCTCGGCTATCAGCTCGCGCCGGGTGTCGAGACCCGGTTCTACCTCGGCACCTACCTGACCGATCAGAAGCTGCCGGGCACCCTGACGGTCTTCAACGCCTTGACCAATCCCCGCTTGGCGAACCCGACCGCCATCAGCGGCAACCAGTCCCGGCAGGTCGAGGCGGAGCGGGTCGCCAACCGCACGTCCTTCGTTCTCGATGTCGGCAAGCTCGACATCGACAGCTGGGCGATTCACAAGAGCCTCTACCACCCGATCTTCCAGGTCATCGACCAGGACGGCTGGACCTACGGCATCGCGCCCCACTGGGCCGGCACGGTCGATGTGGCGGGCTTCCGCAACGACGCGATCCTCGGCCTGCGCGCCTTCGCGGGCCAGAACACCGCCCTGCAGTTCGTCAACATCGCCGGCCGGCGCGGCGCGCCGACGGCGAACACCCTCCAGAGCGCGTCGAACTACGAGGCCTATGGCGAGAACCGCTTCTGGTTCCTGCCCGACCTGGCGCTGATGACCGGCGCCAAGGTCTTCTCGTCGAACCGCACCTACAGCAACAAGGGGGGATTGCCGGCGAGCCCGACCGTCCAGTTCGGCAACGCCACCTACGAGGGCGTCAACCCCAAGGTCGGCCTGCTCTGGCAGCCCCTGCCCGACATCCAGGTCTTCGGCGACATCACCCGCTCGCGCGACGTCCCCGACTTCGGCGACCTGGTTCAGCAGAACACCCTCAGGACCACCTTCGTGCCGTTGCAGGCGCAGCGCGCCTGGACCGTCGAGGCGGGGACACGCGGCCGCCTCGACCGGCTGGCCTGGGACGTCACGGTGTTCCGTGCGCGTGTCCGCGACGAGCTGATCAACTACGCGATCGATCCCGGGCTCAACATCCCGGCGGCGACCTTCAACGCGCCGCGCACGGTCCATCAGGGCGTGGAGGCTGCCGTCACCCTCGACGTGGCGCGGGACCTGACGGGCGCCGGCGACACGCTGAGCGTCACCCAGATCTGGACACACAACGACATCCGCTTCGTTCACGACCCCGTCTTCGGCAACAACCGCATCGCCGGGATCCCGGACGACGTGCTGAGGACCGTGGCCAGCTACCGGCATCCGAGCGGCTTCACCCTCTCGCCCTCGGTCGATTGGGTGCCGCGCGGGGCCTTCGCCGACCACGCCAACACGCTGCGGGTCCCGGGCTATGTCCTGCTCAACATCCAGGCGGGGATCGACCTCGCGAACGGGGTGTCGCTCTTCGTCGACGCCCGCAACCTCACGGACGCGCGCTACATCTCGGACATCTCCGTGGTGACCAACGCCGCCGCGACGGCGGGCGGCGCGGCGGCGTTGGCGGCCTTCTACCCCGGCAACGGCCGAAGCGTCTTTGCCGGCGTGCGGGCGGCGTTCTGAGACTCGGTCCGAGGCCGGTCTCACCAGGCCTGTCGGCGACCCGCCGGCAGGCGCGGTCCCGTCCTCAGCCCCCGTCCGCCGGGTCGGTCCGCGATCCCTCGC
>JAEWKL010000287.1 GCA_023386115.1 Pseudomonadota bacterium | reverse complement strand
CGGGGGGATCGCGCCCCGCACCCAGCCCCCCCGGGCGGTGTGGCGGCGCGCCCTCGCATGGGCGTGCAGGCGCCGGGGATCGAGGCCCGGGCCGGCCGCGGAGGGAAGCGCGTCGAGCGAGGAAGCTTGCAGCAAGGTCGTGGCCACCTGCATCGTGCCGGGGCCCGGCGCGGAATGCGCGGGTCTCGCGCTCCGTTCCTGCTCCGGCCCGGTGTCGAAGTTATGGCCGGCAGGTTAACAGAACGGCGACGCTTCGTCTCGACGCTCTCACACGGGCTATCCGCCTCAGCTATGCGCGAAGATGTCCGTCTCGTCCCATTCGAGCAGGTCGAGACGGGCGCGGGTCGGCAGGAAGTCGAAGCAGGCCTGGGCGATGGCGCTGCGCTCCTCGCGGGCCAGCATCATGTCGAGCTTCTCGCGCAGGGCGTGGAGGTGGAGCACGTCCGAGGCGGCGTAGTCGATCTGCGCCTGAGTCAGGGTGTCGGCGCCCCAATCCGAGGATTGCTGCTGCTTCGACAGGTCGACGCCGATCAGCTCGCGCACCAGATCCTTCAGGCCGTGCCGGTCGGTATAGGTGCGGGCGAGCCGCGAGGCGATCTTGGTGCAGTAGACCGGACCGGGCATCACGCCGAGGCGGTGGGAGAGCACCGCGAGGTCGAAGCGGGCGTAATGGAAGATCTTGGTCACCGCCGGATCGGCCAGCACCCGCTTGAGCACCACCGGCTCGGGGCCGATCCGCGGGATCTGCACCAGGTCGGCCTCGCCGTCGCCGCGGGAGATCTGCACCACGCAGAGCCGGTCGCGGTGGGGCTGGAGGCCGAGGGTTTCGGTGTCGACCGCGATGGCCGGGCCCGGCACGTAATCGTCGGGCAGGTCGCCGCGGTGCAGGCGGTGGGGCATAGGAGGGGCGTCCGGGAAGCACGAGAAGGCTCCCCGGCGCCTACCACCCCACCCCTGAGCCGGCAAGGATGCCCGGTCAGGTCTTCTGGCGGGCGATGACCTTGTCCTTGATGCCCTCGTAGACGTTCGACGGGACGATCTTCTTCGACAGGAGCTCGTCCTTGCCGCGATACGGCCGCCCCTTGATGATCGCCTCGGAGCGCGCCGGCCCGATGCCCGACAGGGTCTCCAGCTCCTCCTTGGAGGCGCTGTTGAGGTCGAGGAGGGCCGGCTTGCCGGCGGTCGCGGCCTTCGGGGCCTCGGGTGCCTTGGTTTCGGGCGCCTTGGGAGCCGCCGGCGCCGCGGGGGCCGGTGCCGGCCGGGCCGTGGGAGTGGTCGTGGGTGCGGGGGCCTGGGCCAGGACGGGGCCGGCGCCCAGGAGGGCGGCGACGGCGAGGGCGCGGGTCAGGCGGGGAAGAAGTCGCGTCATCGGGAAGCTCCGATCGTGCCGCCCTGAATTCGGGTTTGGGGTTCGGGTTTCGGTTCCCAAGCGGCAGGGCCATCATGCGGCCTACGCCGTTGAACGGCGGCTTAATGGATCCGTGTCGCAGCGAACGGCCGTCACGTCCGGTTTTTCAGGAGCCGGTCCCCTAGCCAAGTCGGCGCGTCTCCTCTATAGACCCCGCTCCGATCAGGATCGCGACGCGCGCGGCTCCCCCGCCGGGGCGGCCTCGCGCCTGTTTTGTTGCACGGGAAGTAGTTTCAATGGCCGTTCCGAAGCGAAAGACCTCTCCGTCGCGGCGCGGCATGCGCCGTTCCGCCGATGCCCTCAAGGCCCCGACCTATGTCGAGGACAAGGATTCCGGCGAGCTGCGCCGCCCGCACCACATCGACCTGAAGACCGGCATGTATCGCGGTCGCCAGGTGCTGAAGGTCAAGTCCGACGCGTGATCCGGCGTGGTGGCGCTGAAGGGCACCTCACAAAACTCCCACTGCGCTGACGCTGCCACAGCGAGCGATGACGGTGATCGGGAGTTTTGTGAGACACACTCAGCGCCCTCGATGACCGGCATGGGATGACGGCGCCCCTCGCGGGCGCCGTTCTCGTTTGTGGCCTTCAGGCCGGGGCGCGGTCGGCCCGCCACAGCCAGAATGCCGTGACCACCAGGAGCAGCGTCGCGAGGGCGCCGGTCAGGCCGAGGGCGTCGAGGCCGGCCCAGCGTCCGGGCCCGAGGGCACGCACCAGGAGCGGTCCGAGGATCTGTCCGGCCGCGAAGGCGGCGGTCATCCGCGCCAGGAGCGGCGTGGGCGCGTCGGGCCGCGCCTCGCGAGCCAATTGCAGCCCCGCCATGGTGGCGATCATGAAGGTGCCGCCGACGAGGAGCGCCGAGGCCGCCACCGCCCACAGGGCGTGCACGGTGAGCGGCAGGACGGTACCGAGCGCCATGACGGCTTGCGCCGCCGCCCAGAGGCGCCGGCGCGGCACGCCCGCGAGGAGCCGCGCCGCCACCGCGACCGAGATCATGGCGGCGAGGCCGAAGAGCGGCCAGGCCAGTCCGAACACCAGCGGGTCGGGAGTCAGCTCCCGCGCCATCGCCGGCAGGAACGTCGCCGGCACGATGTAGCCGAAGCCGAAGGTGCCGTAGCACAGGATGAGGCACCCTTGCCCGGCGTCCCTCGCGCTGGAGGCGGCCTCGCGCTCCACGAGGCTCGGCGGGTGGGTGCCCTGCCCGCGCGACAGGAGCCCGACGACGAAGGCGCCCAGGGCCGCCACCACCCCGAGTTCGAGCCACAGCCGCGCCGACGGC
>JAEWKL010000161.1 GCA_023386115.1 Pseudomonadota bacterium | reverse complement strand
GTGCCGCCCTCCTCGCCGCCGCCCGCACCGCGCCGGCCGACTCGCGCCGCACTGCGACGCGGGTTGTGGCCGACCTCGCCGCCGCGTCCTATGTCGTCGAGGGGCAGGGCCGGGTGCTGCGCCGCCTCGACCTGTGGGGAACCCGGTAGGCCATGTTTCACGATCTGACGATCGGCGGGGTGCTGGTCTCCCCCTTCGTCGTCTATGCGGCTGCCGCCCTGGCGATCCTGCTCGGCTTGCGGCCGCTCCTGCGTGCCCTGCGGTTCGAGCGCGTCTTCGCGAACCCGCCGCTCGCCGAGGCCGGACTCTATGTCTGCATCCTGGCGCTTCTGATCGTGCTGGTGTGAGGAGGGAAACGTGGCGCTCAAGCGGACGACCCGGGGCCGGCGCCTGTTACGGATCCTGGCCACCCTCGTGGTGCTCGTGCTCGCCGCCGCCGCGTCGCTGATCGTCTGGCAGTACTACGTCACGGCGCCCTGGACCCGGGACGGCCGGGTGCGGGTGCAGGTGGCGAGCATCGCCCCGCAGGTCTCGGGCCAGATCACCGAATTGCGCGTCGTCGACAACCAGCTCGTGAAGAAGGGCGACGTGCTCTACGTGATCGACCCGGTCGACTTCAAGATCGCGCTCGAATCCGCCAAGGCCGAGGTCGAGAACCGGGCCGCCGACCTCGAGGTCAAGCGCGCCCAGGCCGCGCGGCGCGAGGCGCTGACGACGGTCTCGACCTCGATCGAGGAGAAGCAGCAATTCGCCGGCACCGCCAAGCAGGCGGAGGCCGCCTTCGCGTCGGCGCAGGCCCAGGCCGCCCAGGCCGAGATCAACCTGACGCGCACGGAGGTGCGGAGCCCCGTCAACGGCTACGTCACCAACCTGCTCCTGCGGGTCGGCGACTACGCCACCGCCGGCACCCGCAACATCTCGGTCATCGACGCCGATTCGTACTGGATCGACGGCTATTTCGAGGAGACCAAGATGGACCACATCCGGGTCGGCGATCCGGTGATCGCGGCCCTGATGGGCTATGCCGCGCCGGTCCGCGGCCGGGTCGACAGCATCACCCGCGGCATCAGCACCCCGAACGCGGCGGCGAGCACGCAGGGTCTGCCCAGCGTCGATCCGGTCTATACCTGGGTCCGCCTCGCCCAGCGGGTGCCGGTGCGCATCCGCATCGAGCAGGTGCCACCCGGTCTCGCCCTCGTCGCCGGCATGACCGCGACGGTCTCGGTCGGCGCCTATGCGGAGCCCGGCGACCGCCTGCGCGACGTGTTCAGCGCCTTCGTCGGCCGGCTCGGCCCGAAGCGACCGCAGGATTCCACCGTCTCGCCGGCCGGAATCACCACCAACGTGGAGGGCTCGCACGACGTCTCGACCCTGCCGGCACCCGATCCGCAGGCCGGTCCGAGCGCCGACCAGATCGCGCCGGGCATCGCGCCGGGCATCAACGAGGCGCCGGAGACGCCCAAGGACGATCCGTCCAAGGAATCATCGGCCCAGGGAACACCTGCCAAGGGAACACCCGCGAAGGAAACACCCGCCAAGGAGCCGCGCGGCGCGCATCGCCAGGGCCATGGCCGCACCGCACGGGATTGACACGCTCCCGCTTCGCACGGCACAGGAGAGGGGCTTCACCGCGCGCGGGCGTGGCGGAATTGGTAGACGCAGCGGACTCAAAATCCGCCGTCCTCACGGATATGTCGGTTCGAGTCCGACCGCCCGCACCACTCTCCTTGAAGATCCAGATCCCTCGGACGGCTTCGGGCGGCAGCCTCGCCGTCAGGCCGGCGGCGTGAGGCAGGATCCGCCCGCCGGCTTGCGGTGCTCGCGGAACGCCGCCGTGATGGTGCGCAAGGTCGCCTTCGTCCTCGCATCGGACAAAGACGAGTGCAGGACGATCTCGTGGGAGGGCAAGGGCGGCAGGCCGAGCTGATCGCCGACCTCGACGGAATCCGCCGGTGCGAGCCGGCACGGGAATGCCGCGACCGCGAGCCCCGCCGAGATGGCCGCGGCGTTGGCGGCCGTGCCGCCGACGAAGACCTCGATCCAGGGAATGCCGGCGCGGTCGAGCAGGCGCGTCGCCGCGTCGCGCACCGCGCAGCAGGGCGAGAGCGTGGCCAGCGGCAACGGCTCGCCCGCCCGTAGCGCGAAGTCCGGCGCCGCGAACCAGCCGAAATGCTCCGGCCCCAGGACCTCGCCCTCGCGTCGGTCGTCGTCGCTGCGGATGATCACGGCATCCAGGGCTCCGCCGTCGAAGGATTCCATCAGCGTCCAGGAATTGTCGAGCAGGACCTCGATCGTGAGGGCCGGGTCGAGGCTCTTCAGGCGCGCGAGCAGGGTCGGCACCTCCGGTCCCATCACGTGGCTGGCAATGCCGAGCCGGAAGCGGCGGCGCGCCACCGTCAGCCCGGCGACGGCGCGCTCATGGGCGGCCAGGAAGTCCCGCGCCGGCGCGATGAAGGTCTCGCCCTGCGCCGACAGCCGCACCTGCCGGGGCGTCCGCTCGATGAGCCGATGCCCGAGCCGGTCCTCCAGCCGCTTCAGCTTCACGCTGACGGCGCCCTGCGTCGTGCCCAGGGCCTCCGCCGCGCGGGTGAAGCTCCGGTGCTCCGCCACCAGCACGAAGGCCCGGACGGCATCGACATCCAGCGTCAGCATGGCCGCCATCCATCGTGTTTCGTTGTCACTGATATAGTCTGCCATCGCGTTGCGTCATGGTCGAGCCCGGAACATCGTGCGGCTCCGTCACCCGCGCTGCCGCGGCCGGCGCATCCGCGATGCAGGAGCATCCCGCACAGAATCGCGCGTCCCGCGACGGCAGCCCGCACAGGAGCTGTCCATGTCCACCCCACGATCGCCGCGCAACGTCCTCGCCCTCGCGGCCGTCTGCCTGTCCGCCATGATGCTGGGACTGGAGATCTCGAGCATCCCGGCGATCCTGCCGACCCTGGAGCAGGTTCTTCCAGCCGATTTCCGGCAGCTGCAATGGATCATGAACGCCTACACCATTGCCATGACGACCTGGCTGATGGCGATGGGCGCGCTCGCCGACCGTTTCGGCCGCAAGCGCGTCTTCCTCGCCGGCATCGCGGTGTTCGGCGCGGCCTCCCTGATCTGCGGACTCGCCACCCACGCATCGTTGCTCATCGCGGCCCGCTTCCTCCAGGGCAGCAGCGGCGCGGCGATGCTGGCCTGCCAGGTCGCCGTGCTCTCGCATCAGTTCCGCGACGGCCCGGATCGCGGCATGGCCTTCGGCTGGTGGGGCATCATCTTCGGCATCGGCCTCGGCTTCGGCCCGCTCATCGGCGGCGCCATCGTCGCCCTGTCGACCTGGCACTGGGTCTTCCTCGTCCACGCCGTCCTGGCCGTCGTCGCGATGCTGCTGGCCCGGACCGGCGTGCAGGAATCCTCCGATCCCGACGCGGTGCGGATCGACCTCGCCGGCATGGTCACGCTGTCGGTGGCGGTCTTCTGCCTCGTCTCCCTCATCACACGAGGTCAGGCACTCTCGCCCGACGATCCGGCCGGCTTCGTCACGGCCGCCCTCGGCGCGCTGAGCGTCGCCGCCTTCATCGCCGTCGAGACCCGGGCGACCCGGCCGATGTTCGATTTTCGCGCCTTCCGCATCCGCCGCTTCTCGGGCGCCCTCCTCGGCGCGAGCGGCATGAATTTCAGCTTCTGGCCGTTCGTGATCTACCTGCCGATCCACTTCCAGGCGGTGCTCGGGCTCGACAGCGTCGGGGCCGGCCTCGCGCTGCTCGCCTACACGCTGCCGACCCTGTTCGTCCCGCCCTTCGCGGAAGCGCTGCTGCGGCGCCACGGCCCGCACCGGGTCATCCCGCTCGGTCTCTTCACCATCGGGCTCGGCTTCGTGCTGATGCGCGCCGCCACGGCCATCGATCCGGCGAGCTGGGCCGCGATGCTGCCCGGCTGCCTTCTCGCCGGAATCGGCCTCGGGCTCACCAACACGCCCGTCACCAACACGGCGACCGCCGCGGTCCCGGCCGAGCGGGCCGGCATGGCCTCGGGCATGGACATGAGCGCCCGGATGATCTCGCTCGCGATCAACATCGCCCTGATGGGCTTCATCCTGGTGCAGGGCATCCGCGCCGGCCTCGCGCGCCTGCTGCCGCAGGCGGAGGCCGGC
>JAEWKL010000155.1 GCA_023386115.1 Pseudomonadota bacterium | reverse complement strand
GCCTTGCGCCGCGCCAGCATCGGCCGCTCCACCTTGCGCGGTCGCGATGCGATCCGGGCGGGTTTCGCGGCCGTTCGCGCCGGTGTCGCCGTAGCCGGAACGGCGGGCTTCGCCGCCTCCGTCACGGGCGGCGCCTCGGCCGGCTTCGTCGGAGGATCGCTCCACGGACGTGGAGCGGCGGGATCCTGCGCCCGCGTCTGCGGTGCGCACAGGATGCCGAGCAACAGAGCGAGGCCGACGGAGCGGCGTAGTCCGTCACGCATGATCGCACCTCCGGATCGGCAGGCAGTGTCTGCCCGGCTCCTCGGTTTCCGCGGCGGAAGCGAGCCGCGCGGTGGTTGTTGCAACCTGACCGTGCCTGGACGATGGCGGGGCGCCGCTGCGGCGTCAACGCACAAGGTTTAAGAATCCACCATACTGTTTCAGCCCGGAGAGTTCCGCTCCGGCACAGCCTGCGACATAAGACGTCGCGCCCGTGAGGGAGCTTTCTTAACCTTTCGGCGTGCCTGCGCCGGCTCGTCGCGCTCGTTTCGTTCGGCGGGCCCGCACCTTGCCACCGCGGCGGTACGACTTCTCCGGGATCGGTAGCGATGCTCCAGTTCGACACGAAGACGTCCGCGGTGGGACGGAGCACACCCTTCGCTGCGTCATACGAGGCCAAGTTGCGCCGAGCCGCGATGGTGCTCACCCTGGCGCTCGGCGTCCCGCTGGTGCTGGCATGGTTCGGCCTGCTCGGCTTGGGTGTGCTCTGGCTCGCCCGGAGCGTGCTGGACGTGACGATGAGCGCCCTGGCGCTCTGACGAAGGGATGGCGCGGGGAGCAACCCCGGGCGGCGCGGCCCGCGGGTTGCAGGGGCGCCGGGTCGATGCCAGGAACAGGCACCCGCTTCATTTTCCGGAGTGCCCGCCATGCTGTCCATCGATCTCAATTCGGACCTCGGCGAGGGTTTCGGCGATTATCGCTGCGGCGACGACCCCGCGATGCTGGAGGTCGTGACCTCGGCCAACGTCGCCTGCGGCCTGCATGCGGGCGATCCCGAGATCATGGCCCGCACCTTCGCCATCGCGCGGGAGCGCGGCGTCGCGGTCGGCGCCCATCCGGGTTACCCGGACCTGTGGGGCTTCGGCCGCCGGGTCCTGCCCTTCACCCCCGGCGAGGTCGAGCGGCTCGTCGCCTACCAGGTCGGCGCCGCCGCGGGGCTCGCAGCCTATGCGGGCCATCGCCTGACCTACGTCAAGGCGCACGGGGCGCTCGCCAACCTCGCGGCGGTGGAGCGGCCGGTGGCGGACGCCATCGCGCGTGCGGTCAAGGCGGTCGATCCCGCTCTGTCGCTGCTCGCCATCGCGCTTACCGCGCAAGTGGCGGCAGGCGAGGCGCAGGGCCTCGACGTGCACCAGGAGATCTTCGCCGATCGCGGTTATACCGAGGCCGGATTCCTGATCCCCCGCGGCCAACCCGGCGCCATGATCACCGACGAGACCGAGGCTGCCGCGCGCGTCCTCGCCATGGTGCAGGAGGGAGCGATCATCGCGGCGAGCGGCCGGCGCCTGCCGACGCCGATCCGCTCGGTCTGCGTCCACGGCGATTCCGCCCATGCGGTGGCGACTGCCCGGGCCGTGCGCGCCCGGCTCGAAGGCGCCGGCGTGCGCCTCGCTCCCTTCCGGGCCTGATCCGGTGGAGAGCCCCGCCTCCTCGATGCCGGCGAGGCCGCCCTGGTGGTGGAGTTCGGCGCCACCGTCGACCCGGCTCCACGGCCGGGTGCCGGCCCTCGACGACGCGCGTCGCGCCGCGCCGCCTGAGGGATAGCGCGAGACGGTGCCGACCTGCCGCTCGCGGATGATCCACGACGATCCCCAGGTCCTCGACCGGGATGCCCTCGCCGAGCAGGTGCTGGCGCTCTCCGCAACGCCCGGCGCGGCGCGGGCCGGCACCGCCCTCTTGATCTTGCCCTGCTGCTCCGATCCGGATCATGCCGAGGAGATCGGCGCCGTGGCGCAGGCGACCGGCCTCTCGATCGAGCGCGTCGCCGCCCTCCATGCGGGAGCCGGGTGCCGGGTCTAGTTGTACGGCTTCGCTCCGGGCCTCGCCTGTCTGGGCGGCCTCCCGGAAGAGCTGGCGGTCACGCGCCGCGCCACGCCGCGCCCGCCGCATCCGGCGAACGCGCTGCGGATCGGCGGCGGGCTCGCAGCGGTCGGCACCGTCCCGATGCCGCCAGGCTGGTACGTGGTCGGCCGGACGCCGGAGCGTCTCTACGCCCCGCACGGGCCCGATCCGTTCCCGGTCGCCGTCGGCGACACGCTCGTGGTCATGGGCCCCCAGAACGATTTCTTCAGCGACGATCGGATCGCCGCCTTCCTGGCCGGGCCCTGGACGGTCGCCACCAAGGGCGACCGGATGGCCTGCTTCCTCTACGGCATGCCGCGCACCCACGCCAAGGGCGACAACATCGTCTCCGACGGCATCGCCAGGGGGGCGATCCAGGTGCCGGGGGAGGGCCGGCCCATCGTCCCGATAGCCGACCGGCAATCCACCGGCGGCTACCCGAAGATCGCCACGGTGATCGGCCGGATCTCGGGCGGCTGGCCCAGGCGCTGGCCGGCCCCGTGGCGATGGAGCCGCTGGTCCGCACCGATTTCAGCGCCGAGTTCCTGCTCGGGCGCAACCTGATCGGCGGCGCGGTGGATGGGGCCGGGGCGCATGCGCCGTAGCATCGATGGGGCGCAGGCCCCGTCGCCTTTCAGCGAGACTCAAGTCCCATCATAGATCGGGAATCTCCGGCAGAGCGCCAGCACCTCGTCCCGCACCGCCGCCAGTTCCGCCACATCGTGGGGTGCGGCCACCACCCGAGCGATCCAGCGGCCGACTTGGCCGAACTCCTCCACGCCGAAGCCCCGGGCGGTGCCGGCATTCGAGGACAGGCGCAGGCCGGAGGGCGCCTCGGGCGGGCGGGTGTCGAACGGGATCTGGTTCTTGTTGACCGCGAGGCCCGCCACCTCGAGCGCCTTGGCCGCCACATCCCCGGTGATCCCTTGCGGCGAGAGATCGACCAGCATCAGCCCGCAATCGGTGCCGCCGGCGACGAGGCGCATCCCGGCTTCGGCGACGCTCCCGGCCAGCGCCCGGGCATTGTCGAGGACGGCCTGGTTGTAGGCCGTGAATTCCGGCCGCAAGGCCTCGCCGAAGCAGGCCGCCTTGGCGGCGACCGCATGCATCATCACCGAGCCCTGCACGCCCGGGAAGATGCCGTCATTGATCGTGTCCGACAGGGCGGGATCGTTCCACAACACCAGCCCGCCGCGGGCGCCGCGCAGGGACTTGTAGGTGGTCGAGGTCACCACGTGGGCGTGCGGAAACGGGTGGGGATACAGCCCGGTGGCGACGAGTCCGGCGAAATGCGCCATGTCGACCATCAGGAGCGCCCCGACCTCGTCGGCGATGGCGCGTAAGGACGCGAAGTCGAGGGCGCGGGCATAGGCCGAGCCGCCGGCGACGATCATCCTCGGGCGGTGCTCGCGAGCGAGCTTGGCGACCGCGTCCAGCTCCACCCGCTCGCTGTCGCGCTCCACGCCGTAGCGGACGATGGTGTAGTCACGGCCCGTCAGGGTCGCCGGATGGCCGTGGCTGATATGGCCGCCGGCCTCGACGCCCATCGACAGGATGGTGTCGCCGAGCTTCAGGAGGCCGAGGAAGACGCCCGCATTGGCGTTCGAGCCCGAATGGGGCTGCACGTTGGCGAAGCGACACCCGAACAGCCGCGTCGCCCGGGTCACCGCCAGGGCCTCGATCGCGTCGGCATGCTCGGCCCCGCCATAGTAGCGCGCATAGGGAAGTCCCTCGACGGTCTTGTTGGTGAGGACCGAGCCTTGCGCCTCCAGCACCAGCCGCGAGACGATGTTCTCCGAGGCGATCAGCTCGATCCCGTCCTGCTGCCGGGCGAGTTCGCCGCGGATCGAGGCGGCGAGCTCGGGGTCGGCGTCGAGCCCGCGGTCGAAATAGCCGTCGTGGAGGAGGCGCATGGTCTGAGGGTTCCGTCGGTGGCAGGACCCGAGTGTCGGGCTTGCCGGGACAGCCGGCAAACGGGATAAGCTGAGCCTCAGGCCAAGCTTTTCTTGGCCTCGTTTCCTGGGTCGAGAGAATGCGAGGCCCCGCGATGGATCCGGCCGGCCGGGCGGCCCCGCCCTCCCTCAACGCCCTGCGGGCCTTCGAGGCGGCGGCGCGCCATGGCGGCTACGTGGCGGCGGCCGAGGAGCTGCACGTCACCCCGGCGGCGATCGGCGCCCAGGTGAAGGGGCTCGAGGCCTGGCTCGGCCGGCCGCTCTTCCACCGCCGGCCGAACGGCCTGTGCCTGACCCGGGAGGGGAGGGCGGTGCTGCCGTCCCTGACCACGGCCTTCGACGCGCTGAACCACGCGGTGCGGGTGATGCGCGCGGTCGGCCGGCCGTGCAGCCTGACGCTCGCGGCCTTGCCCTGCATCGCCCAGCTCTGGCTCGCTCCCCGCCTCCCCGCCCTGCAGGCGGCCTTCGACCTCGACGTCGCGATCCTGACCCGGGACGACCCGCCGGACTATCTCCGCGAGCGCGTCGATCTCGGCCTGTATTTCGGCGAGGCGCCGGCCGGCTGCACCTCGGTCGTGCTCGCTCCTGACGACCTGTTCCCGGTCTGCGCGCCGGCGCTGGCGGCGTCCCTGCGCCACCCGCGGAACTTGAGCGCGGCCACGCTCCTGCACGATTCGGTCTGGCGCGAGGACTGGCCGCGCTGGCTCAGCCGCCACGGCGCCGGGGGCCTGCGTCCGGCCCGGGAGGCGGCGTTCTCGCTCTACGGCATCGCGCTCGATGCCGCGCTCGCCGGCCACGGCGTGCTCATCGGGCATAGCGCCCTGGTGGGAGAGGCGCTCGCCGCCGGGCGCCTCGTCGCCCCGTTCGGGGACCGGGTGGTGGCGGGAGCGCCGCTGCGGCTGGTCGTGCCGGAGGGCGGGGAGGGCGCGCGGCTGGCGCCGGTGATCCGATGGCTGAGCGGCGAGGGAT
>JAEWKL010000088.1 GCA_023386115.1 Pseudomonadota bacterium | reverse complement strand
CGGTGGTATTGAAGACCCCGAACGACGACGCGATCCTCGGCCAGGAGTTGCAGCAGAACGGCAATGCCGGGTCGCTTCGCCTGGAGCGGGCGGGCGGCGGCTTCACGGCCCGCCTGACGCTCGCCGGCACGAAGGTCTCGCAGCCGACCGAGGCGTGCAAGGTCGCGCTCGGCGACGATCAGCCCCTGGCGCTCGCCGACCAGGGCAAGCCCAGCGGCGTCACCCAGCTCGCCTCGTCGGGGGCGGCCTGCCCGCTGCGCTTCGAGATCCTGGAGGGCAGCGTGATGGTCACGCCGCTGGCCGAGCCCGAGTCTTGCGTCTTCACGGCCGCGGACTGCGCCACCACCCCGAAGGGCCTGTGGGGGCCGGGCGCCGCCACGCTGCTGCCGCGGGCACAGGAATTCGACTCGGCCCGCGGCGTCGCCGACAAGGCGGTGCGCGAGAACTACAAGGTGATGACCCAGCGCGCCCGGCGCGAGGACGTGCGGCCGATCGTGACCGAGCAAGCCGCCTTCTCGGCCGACCGGGAGCAGTTCTGCCGCGCCTATGTCCGTGAGGGCTCGCACGGCTTCTGCCACCTGCGCTTCTCGGAGGCGCGGGCCCTGTCCCTCGCCACCCGCCTCGGCCTGTCCGGCGCTGCCCCGACGGCGAGCGCGACCCCGCGGCCCGCTTCCCGCGTGCGGCGTCCGGCTCCGGCCGTCGAGGGGATGAATCCCGGCTTCGAGGCCGGCGCGCAGGACCAGTAGGCGAGACCGGCCGGGCGGCGCGCCGGTCAGGCGTGACCGGCAGTAGCCGAGAGCATGGCGGGCTCGATGCCGATGCCGCGCAGGGCCCTTTCGTATTTCGTCTCGAGGGCGGTGTTGAAGATCAGGTCCGGATCGGCCGGGCAGTGCAGCCAGCCATTGGCCTGGATCTCGCTCTCGAGCTGGCCGGCCTGCCAGCCGGCATAGCCGAGCGCCAGCACCGCGCTCGCCGGCCCCTTGCCGACCGCGATCGCCCGCAGGATCTCGATCGTCGCGGTGAGGCAGATGCCGTTGTCGATCAGGAGGGTCGACTGGTCGATGTGGAAGTCGGGCGAGTGCAGCACGAAGCCCCGGCTCGCCTCGACCGGCCCGCCCATCAGCACCGGCATGTGGCCGACAGTGGCCGGCAGCCGGATGGCGTCGTCCTGGGCGATGATGTCGAGCTGGACCAGGAGGTCCGGCATGTTGAGGTCGGCGGCCGGCTTGTTGACGATGATGCCCATCGCCCCTTCCGCCGAATGTGCGCAGAGATAGATGACCGAGCGCGAGAATCGCTCGTCGGCCATGCCCGGCATCGCCACGAGGAGCTGCCCGTCGAGGTAGCTCGGCGCGCCGCGGGCCGGTCCCTCCCGGTCGCCGGCGCGCGGGTCCGGCGCCCCGCTCGTGGCCGGGTCCTGGGAGAGGAGATCCTGTGGAAATCTGCTGCGCATGAAGCCCATGCTACGCTCCGCCCCGGCGTTGTCCATAGTCCGCTTGTGCGGAACGCGCGGGGAGGCCCGCCGGGTCCAGCGCCGCTCGCCGCGGGGCGGAGGCAGGGCACATCGCGCCGCGCAACCGCGACCGGCGATCTCGACTCGCCTGGATCGCCGCGCTAGACCCCGCCCGGACCGTTCCGCGAGGAGAGCCACGATGACCATCCAGGTCGGCGATCACCTGCCCCAGGCGACTTTCCGGGTCATGGGCCCCGATGGCCCGGTGGCCAAGACCACCGACGACGTGTTCAAGGGCCGCCGCGTGGTGCTGGTGGCGGTGCCGGGCGCCTTCACGCCGACCTGCCACCGCAATCACCTGCCCGGCTACGTCACCCGGCGCGGCGACATCCTGGCCCGCGGCATCGACGCGATCGCGGTGACCTCGGTCAACGACGTGTTCGTGCTCGAGGCCTGGTCGAAATCGGCCGGCGCCGAGGGCATCGAGTTCCTGGCCGACGGCAACGGCGACTTCGCCAAGGCGCTCGGCCTCGACATGGACGGCACCGGCTTCGGCCTCGGCGTGCGCTCGAAGCGCTACGCCATGGTGGTCGAGGACGGCGTGGTGCGGGTGCTCAACGTCGAGGACGCGCCGTCGAAGGCGGACCTGTCCGGGGCGGAGACGTTGCTGAAGTCGCTCTGAGGCCATCCGTCCTTCCGGCTTCTCGTGTCCCCGTGCGCCCAAGAGCGTCGCCGGGGACACCCGCGCCTCTTCTTTTTCCCACAAAACCTGTTCATCCCGAGGCGCTTGGAGTCCGCCGAGCGCAGAGGCGGCCGCAACGGACGGTCCCGGACGCGGTCGCCATTCGCCGGGCGCCCCTTTCCGCACCCCGTCACATGAATCCCATTCACCTCCAGCTGCAATTTCCGCGTTTGTCCGCCTCCCTCCGCCCGGGCACAGTGTGTCCAACGAGACGAGGGAGGAACCGTCGAGGACGGGCGGCGATGCGGGGGTGATCCCTCAGCGCCGCGACACTCTCCCTCGTGCCCGACGGCCGGCCCGACGATTGGGGCACGCGCCGAACAAGCCAGGGAGGACGACATGTTGCTGACCGACAAGGTGTGCCTGATCACCGGCGCCGCATCGCTGCGGGGCATCGGCCGCGCCACCGCGAAGCTCTTCGCCCAGCACGGCGCCAAGGTGGTGATCCTCGATCTCGATGCCGGCCAGGCCGAAGAGGCCGCCCGCGCGATCGGCGAGGGTCATCTCGGCCTCGCCTGCAACGTCACCGACAAGGCCGCCTGCCTTTCCGCCGCCGACGAGGTGGTCTCCCGCTTCGGCCGCATCGACGTGCTGATCAACAACGCCGGCATCACCCAGCCGCTGAAGTTCATGGAGATCGAGCCCGGCAACTACGACGCCGTCCTCGACGTGAACCTGCGCGGCACGCTCTACATGAGCCAGGCGGTGGTGCCGCAGATGCGCCGGCAGAAGTCGGGCTCGATCGTCTGCATGTCGTCGGTCTCGGCGCAGCGCGGCGGCGGCATCTTCGGCGGACCGCACTACAGCGCCGCCAAGGGCGGCGTGCTGGGCTTGGGCAAGGCGATGGCCCGCGAGCTCGGCCCCGACACGGTGCGGGTCAACAGCATCACCCCGGGCCTGATCCAGACCGACATCACCGGCGGCAAGCTCACCGACGAGCTGAAGGTCGAGATCGCCAAGGGCATCCCGCTCGGCCGTCTCGGCGTCGCCGACGACGTCGCCAATGCCTGCCTGTTCCTGGCCTCCGACCTCTCCTCCTACATCACCGGCGCCGTCATCGACGTGAACGGCGGCATGCTGATCCACTGAGGAGCCGACCATGCCGACCGTCGAATCGCCCCCCCGGCAAAACAGCCCCTCGCTCGCCGAGCGGGCCTACCGCATCCGCCGCAACGCCCTCCTGATGGGCGAGGTCCAGGGCCAGGGCTACATCGCCCAGGCCCTCGGCATCGCCGATGTGCTGGCGGTGTCGTATTTCCACGCCATGCGCTACCGGCCCGAGGAGCCGGAATGGGAGGGGCGCGACCGCTTCCTGCTCTCGATCGGCCACTACGCCATCGCGCTCTACGCCGCCCTCCTCGAAGCCGGGATCCTGCCGGAGGACGAGCTGACGAGCTACGGGGCCGACGACAGCCGGCTGCCGATGTCCGGCATGGCCGCCTACACTCCCGGCATGGAGATCACCGGCGGCTCGCTCGGCCACGGCCTCGCGCTGGCGGTCGGCTTCTCCTTAGGGCTCAAGCGCAAGAAGTCGGACTCGTTCGTCTACTGCCTGATCTCCGACGGCGAGCTCGGCGAGGGCTCGATCTGGGAGGGCGCCTGGTCGGCGAGCCACTGGAAGCTCGACAACCTGATCGCGATCGTCGACGTCAACAACCAGCAGGCCGACGGTCCCGCCTCGCAGGTCACCGGCTTCGAGCCGGCGGCCTCCCGCTTCGAGGCCTTCGGCTGGCACGTCCAGCGGGTCGACGGCAACGACATCGACGCCCTGGTCCGGGCCTTCGACGCGGCCAAGGCCTGCACCGAACCGAAGCCCCGCATCATCATCTGCGACACGAAGATGGCGAAGGGCATCCCCTTCCTCGAGGCGCGCGAGCGCAACCACTTCCTGCGCGTGGAGCCGCAGGAATGGCAGGACGCCCTGAAGATCCTGGATGCCGGGAGGCCCGCATGAGACGCTCGAAGTATACGCGCCCGGCCTGGCTCTCCGAGGCCAGCACGGGTGAACGGCTCACCACCTCGGCGATGATCGCCTCGCTGGCGGGCCCCGACCAGCGCACCGCGCCGGCGCCGTTCGGCCATGCGCTGGCCAAGCTCGCCGAGGAGCGGCCCGAGATCGTCGGGCTGACCGCCGATCTCGGCAAGTACACCGACCTGCACATCTTCGCCCAGAAGCACCCCGAGCGCTTCTACCAGATGGGCATGGCCGAGCAGCTGCTGGTCAGCGCCGCCGCCGGCCTGGCGCGCGAGGGCTTCCAGCCCTTCGCCACCACCTACGCGGTGTTCGCCGCCAGACGCGCCTACGACTTCATCTGCATGGCGATCGCGGAGGAGAACCTCGACGTCAAGATCGTCTGCGCGCTGCCGGGCCTCACCACCGGCTACGGCCCGAGCCACCAGGCGACGGAGGACATCGCGATCTTCCGCGGCCTCCCCAACATGACGATCCTCGACCCCTGCGACGCGCACGAGATCGCCCAGGCCGTGCCGGCCATCGCCGATCACAAGGGGCCGGTCTACATGCGGCTCCTGCGCGGCAACGTCCCCCTGGTGCTCGACGAGTACGGTTACACGTTCGAGCTCGGGAAGGCGAAGACCATCCGCGACGGCAACGACGTCCTCATCATCTCGACCGGCCTGATGACCATGCGGGCCCTTGAGGCGGCAGACGCCCTGCGGGACGACGCGATCGACGTCTCGGTCCTGCACGTGCCGACGATCAAGCCGCTCGACACCGAGACGATCCTGCGCGAGGCCGGCAAGGGCGGGCGCCTGGTCGTGGTGGCCGAGAACCACACCGTCGTCGGGGGCTTGGGCGAGGCGGTGGCGGGGCTGCTCCTGCGCTCCGGCACGGTGCCGAAGGCGTTCCGTCAGGTCGGCCTGCCGGACGAGTTCCTCGATGCCGGCGCCCTGCCGACCCTGCACGACCGCTACGGCATCTCGACGAATGCCATGGTTCGGAGCATCCGCGAATGGCTGTGAGCGCAGAGTCCCCCGTCGCCTTCGTGGGCTTGGGATCGATGGGCCTGCCGATGGCCCGCAACCTCGTGCGGCACGGGTTTTCCGTGCGCGGCTTCGACGTGCGGGAAGAGGGCCGCGGCGCCTTCGCGAATGCCGGTGGCACCCCCGCCGACACGATCGCGGCAGCATCCGAGGGCGCCGGTACCCTGGTGCTGATGGTGGTCAATGCCGATCAGGCGGAGAGCATCCTGTTCGGCGCGGGCGCCCTGGAGCGCTTGGGCCCGGACGCGGCGGTGGTCCTGATGGCGACCTGCCCGCCCGCCGCCGTGGCGGCTCTGGCCAAGCGGGTGACGGCGACCGGCCGGGCCTTCATTGATGCGCCGGTCTCCGGCGGGGTCGTCGGTGCCGAAGCCGGGACCCTCACCATCATGGCGGCGGCCCCCGCCGCCGTGATCGCGCAGGTTCGGCCGCTGCTGGAAGCGATGGGCGACAAGGTGTTCCATGTCGGGCCCGAGCCCGGCCAGGGCGCCACCATGAAGGCGGTCAACCAGCTTCTGTGCGGGGTCAATCTCGCGGCGGCGGCGGAAGCCCTGTCGCTGGCGGCGAAGGTCGGGATCGACGGCGCGACCGCGCTCGAGATCGTCTCGGGCTCCTCGGCGTCGAGCTGGATGCTGCGCGACCGCGGTCCGCGGATGCTGGAAGAGACCCCGCGGGTCACCAGCGCCGTCGACATCTTCGTCAAGGACCTCGGCATCGTGCTCGAAGCCGGCCGCAGCGAGAAGGCGGCCTTGCCCCTCGCGGCGCTCGCCCACCAGCTCTTCCTCGCGGCGTCGGGCCGTGGGGCGGGCGCAGACGACGACAGCCAGGTGATCGGGTCCTATCGGGCCCTGAACGGCAAGTAGTTCAAGCACGTCGCCCCTCGACCGCGGGTCAGCTTAGGCATCAGGTCGCGCGCATTCCCTTCTCCCCGCGGGCGGGGAGAGGGGAAACCCGCGCTTCTTCCGGAATCTGCGGCATCGCCGCGGAAAGACTGATCACTCACGTCCAGAGGCCGACACAACCGGCCCTCCCCCTTCCGAGGAAACACCCATGAGCCACGCCCTCTCCCGCCGCACGCTGCTCGCCGGCGCCGCCGCATTCCCCCTCGCCACGGTGTTCACCCGACCCGTCCGCGCCGCCGAGTTCGAGTACAAGCTCGCGACCGGCCAGGACCCGACCCACCCGGTCAACACCCGGGCCCAGGAAGCGCTCACCCGCATCCGCGAGGCCTCGAACGGGCGGCTCGACATCAAGCTCTTCCCGGCCAACCAGCTCGGCTCCGACACCGACCTGCTGTCGCAGGTGCGCAATGGCAGCGTCGAGTTCTTCAATCTCTCGACCTCGATCCTCTCGACCTTCGTCGCCGCCGCCGCGCTGCCGAATACCGGCTTCGCCTTCAAGGATTACGACGACGTGTGGAAGGCCATGGATGGCGGCCTCGGCACCTATGTCCGCGAGCAGATCGCCAAGACGCCGATCCAGACCGTCTCGAAGGTGTGGGACAACGGATTCCGCCATATCACCTCCTCGACCCGCGAGATCAAGGCGCCCGAGGACCTCAAGGGCTTCAAGATCCGCGTCCCGCCGTCGCCGATGCTGACCTCGCTGTTCAAGTCGCTCGAGGCCGGCGCCGCGCCGCTCAACTTCAACGAGCTATACTCGGCGCTGCAGACCAAGATCTTCGAGGGCCAGGAAAACCCGCTCGCCATCACGGCGACGACCCGGCTCTACGAGGTGCAGAAGAGCTGCAGCCTGACCGGCCACGTCTGGGACGGCTACTGGATCCTCGGCAACAAGAAGGCGTGGCAGCGCCTGCCCGAGGACCTGCGCACCATCGTCACCCGCGAGCTCGACCGCTCGGCCGACGACCAGCGCGCCGACATCGTCCGCTTGAGCGCCTCCCTGCGCCAGGACCTCGGATCCAAGGGGATCGCCTTCGTCGAGGTCGACCGCCAGAAATTTCGCGATGCGCTCGGCCGCACGACATTCTACAAGGACTGGAAGAACAAGTACGGCGACGCGGCTTGGGAGCACCTCGAGGCCGTCTCCGGCAAATTGGCCTGAGGGAGGCATAGGATGCATGTCGACATCGCGACGGAGACGCCTGCCTTGCCGGCGGCGTCCGCCAAGCGCGCCTGGGCGCGCACGCTCGACGACACGCTCGGCTGGCTGATCGAGATCCCGGCCGCCCTCCTGGTGGTGGCCGAGATCGTGGTGCTGCTGGCCGGCGTGGTCAGCCGCTACGTCTTCCACGCCCCCATCGTCTGGTCGGACGAGCTCGCCTCGATCCTGTTCCTCTGGCTCGCCATGCTGGGCTCGGTCGTCGCCTATCGCCG
>JAEWKL010000049.1 GCA_023386115.1 Pseudomonadota bacterium | reverse complement strand
GCGCCGAGGTCGAGCGCCATCAGCTTCTTGCCCTTCAGCGCCTCCGGCACGTCGTCGTTGACGATGCGCAGCGCCAGGCCCTCGGCGATGGCGGTCTTGCCGACGCCGGGCTCGCCGATCAGCACGGGGTTGTTCTTGGTGCGCCGGCTCAGCACCTGGATGGTGCGGCGGATCTCCTCGTCGCGGCCGATCACCGGATCGAGCTTGCCATCGCGCGCCACCTGGGTGAGGTCGCGGGCGTATTTCTTCAGCGCATCGTAGCCGCTCTCGGCTCCCGCCGAGTCGGCGGTGCGGCCCTTGCGCAGCTCGGCGATCGCCTTCTCGAGGGCCTGCGGCCTGAGGTTGCCCTTGGCCAGCGCATCGGCCGCCTCGGTGCCCTTGGCGAGCGCCAGCGCCATCAGCATGCGCTCGACGGTGACGAAGGAATCGCCCGCCTTCTCGGCGATGGCTTCGGCCTGGTCGAAGACGCGCGCCGTCTCGGGCGCCATGTAGACCTGGCCCGCGCCCTGGCCTTCGACCGTGGGCTGCTTGGCGAGGTTGGCTTCGACCGCGCGATGGACGGCGCGGGAATCGCCGCCGGCGGACTGGATCAGGTTGGCGGCGAGGCCTTCCGGATCGTCGAGCAGGACCTTCAGAATATGGTCGGGAACGAGCCGCTGGTGGCCTTCGCGCAGAGCCAGCATCTGGGCGCTCTGCAGGAAGCCGCGCATGCGGTCGGTGTACTTCTCCTGGTTCATCTCACTACCCTTTCATTCGCGCCCCCGTCATCGGCGGGCGAAAGAGCGGACCCTCTCCAGAGGCATCCTGGAGCCGATATGGTGAGGGATCGTGGCCTTGCAATACCGGACACGGGATCCGGCTTTTCTCGGCCAGGGTGGCGGGCTATCACGTCCGCCGACAGGACATAGATCAAGGAAACGGGGAGGATTTCATGTCCGGTGGCCATGGCCATGTAGACAGCTCGAACAAGCGGATCGCCCTGCTGGTGGCCATCCTGGCCGCCCTGCTGGCGATCTCGGAAATGGGCGGCAAGAGCTCGCAGACCAACGCGCTGTCGAGCCATATCGACGCCTCGAACCTGTGGACGTTCTTCCAGGCCAAGACGATCCGGCAGACGACCATGCGCACGGCGGCCGAGGAGGCCGAGGCGACCTTCAAGGACAGCGCCCAAGGCATGCCGGCGGCGATGAAGGCGCAGACCGAGCGCTGGCGGCAGACGGCCCAGCGCTACGAATCGGAGCCCGAGACCGGAGAGGGCCGCAAGGAGCTGATGGCCCGCGCCAAGGTCAAGGAAGCCCATCGCGACAAGTCGCTGGCCGCCTACCACATGTTCGAGTACGCCTCGGCGGCGTTTCAGCTCGCGATCGTGCTGGCCGGCGCCGCCGCCCTGACGTCGGTCGTCTGGCTCACCGTCATCTCATGCGGCCTGGGCGTCCTCGGCCTCGCCTTCACGGTGCTGGCGTTCGCGGCGCCGACGCTGATCCACCTGCCGTGAGACTTCGTGCTCCTCTCCCCCAAGCGGGAGGCGAGGACCTCGAAGAAGGAAGGGTCAGCTAGCCGCGCCGTCCAGCGGCGGGCGTGAACTCCGGCACGTCGGGCTGCTCGTCGGCCGCCGGATCGTTGCCGCCGGACGCGTTACGGCCGTTCTGCAGGAAGGCGACGCCGCCGAGTCCCGGCTCTTCACCCTGCTCGTCGCGGCCGCCGCCTCGCCGATCCTCGCGCTCGCCCTGGCCGTGGCCATTGGACTGCGGCGTCGGGTTGCCGCCCTGCCCCTGCTGCGGGGGAGCTTGGCCTTCCTCGGCGTTGCCGTCGCCCCAACCCTGGTTGTTGCGCTGGCCAAAGCCGCCGACCGCCTGGATCACGCGGAAGTAGTGGTCGGCATACTGCCAGTAGGCTTCGGCCATGATGCGGTCGCCCGAGGCTGCCGCCTCGCGCGCCAGCGCCTGGTACTTGTCGTAGACCAGATGGGCATTGCCGCGCACGCGGACGTCGGGCCCGCTCGAGTCGAAGATCTGGTTTCGGTTGGGCGGACGATTGGGGTTGTGATGCTGCTTGTGATGGTGGCCGCCGCCACCGCCGCCACCACTGCGGCCGCCACGCGACCGCTGACGATTGTTTGGTCTCATTACCTAAGGCCAGTTACATGCCGGACGGGTTTGTTCTTTGCTGACCCTCTGCCCTTCCTGGGCGCCGTCAGGCCAATTTTCAGAGGGATATGAATTGCCCGGTACCACCAATTGGCCCGAGCCCCAAGCCCCCCCAAGGGGCTGGCATGGAACGTAGTCTCATTCAATCTGGTTGCCAACTCTTTAATACTTCAACGAGACCACCCGGTCGATGCCGCCGAGGTCCTTCCACGGGGCCTCGGGCGAAAAACCTGTGGACTGGAAAATCCCATATACTTCAGGGGCTTGGCCCTCCCCCACCTCGAGCAGAAGGCGGCCGCCGGGGACGACCAGCCGGGGCGCCTCGGCGGCGATCGCGCGGTAGGCGGCAAGCCCGTCAGCCCCACCATCGAGCGCCTGCCTGGGCTCGAAACGGGCAACTTCCGGCATCAGCCCCGCGATCGCGGCGGTCTCGATGTAGGGCGGGTTGCCGACCACGAGGTCGAACGGGCCACCGATGCGGTCGCGCCAGCCCGGCTGGCACCAGTCGCCCAGCAGCAGGTCCGCCCGGTCCTCGACCTCGAGGGCTGCGGCGTTGGCCCGGGCAATGTCGAGCGCGGCCTGCGACGCTTCCAGCCCGACGCCGCGGGCGGCGCGAAACTCGCTGAGCAGCGTCAGCAGCAGGCAGCCCGAGCCGAGGCCGAGGTCGAGGATCCGCCACGGCCGCCCGCGATCGCCCAGCAGCGCCAGCGCCGCCTCGATGACCGTCTCGCTGTCCGGCCGCGGCACCAGCACGGCCGGCGAGACCTTGAACGGCAGTCCCCAGAACTCGCGCTCGCCCAGGATGTAGGCCATGGGTTCGCGCTGGACCCGGCGCGCCGTCAGCTCGCGGAGAGCGGCGG
>JAEWKL010000042.1 GCA_023386115.1 Pseudomonadota bacterium | reverse complement strand
CCTTCTCGTCGATCACCACCGTCATCCGCATCGCCCGGCGCGGCAGGCCGGCTTGCGCGAGCAGCTTGCGCTTGAGGAGCTGGTAATCCTCGCAATCGCCCGAGCCGTCCTCGGCCAGGTCCCAGCGATCCGGCACGCCCCAATGCTCCTGGTCGGTGACCGCGCGCAGGGACGCGTTGACCTGGCGGTTGAGACCGGTCACCGTCTGCCACAGCCGCGGGGTGAGCGTCACCTGCGCCGGCTCGCTCACGTCCACCGCGCATTCCGACGCGTAGCGGGCGCAGAACTCGGTCCAGGCCGGGACCGGCCGGGCCTCGCCGACCGTCGCGGCCGGGAAGGTGACGGCCGGGAGCGCCGCCAGGGTCTGGCTGCCCGCCCCGCCCGCCGAAGCCAGCAGCCCGGCGACGACCGCCAGGGTCCGCGCGATTCCGATTCCGCCCTTGCGACCCGCGATACGCATCTGACCCGTACCCGCAACCGTTAAGCTCTCGTTAACGAGTTGGTCGCACGGCGGCTCCGCGGGGGCAACGGCCGAGTTAAGAAAAGGTTAATGTGTGTTCACAGGTCTGTGCGGGCCGCGTCACGCTCGCCGCAGCGACAGCGCGGCGATCACCGACGCCCCGAGCAGGGTCGCCGCCACCGGAGTGGCCGAGCCGTCGTGCCAGGTGGCGACCACGAGCGTGAACAGGGCGCCGAGCGCCATCTGCATGAAGCCGTAGAGGCTCGAGGCCGAGCCGGCGGCGTGGGGATCGACGTTCATCAGGCCCGCCACTGCGTTCGGCCCGAGGAGCCCGATGCCGATCGCGTAGAGCACGAGGGGCGACAGCAGCGTCACGACCGTGAGGTGCCCGCTGCGATCGATCGCCAGCAGCGCCAGGGCGGCAAGGAGGCAGAGGCCGTTGCCGATCTTGGCCGCGCGCCGGATCGGCATCCGCCCCGCCAGGCGCCCGGCCACCGCCGAGCCGATCACCATCCCGGCCACCACGATCAGGCAATCGAGGCCGACCTCCTGCGACGAGCGGCCGAGCCGGTCGACGAGGAGGAACGGCGCGACGGCCAGGAAGGCGTAGAGGCTGGTGCCGGCGCAGGCCCCTGCGAGGAGGTAGGCCCGGTAGGCGGGATGGCGCAGCAGGCGCAAGTAAGCTCCCGCGACTGCACCGATTCCCGGCAGCGCGACCGGCCGCCGGTTGGTCTCCGGCAGGGTCAGCAGCACCAGCGAGCCGAGGAGCGCCACCACGGCGGCCAGCACCACGAACACCGCCCGCCAGCCGAAGGCGCCGGCGACGAGGCCGCCGATCGCCGGCGCGAGCGCCGGCGTCAGGGTCATCGCCATGGTGAGGATCGCGATCTTGCGGGCGGCATCCGCGGCGGTCGAGACGTCCCGCACCATCGCCCGGCCGAGCACCAGCGAGCCGCAGGCCCCGAGCGACTGCATGACCCGGGCGACGATCAGCACCTCGATCGAGGGGGCGGGGATCGCGAGGAGCAGCCCGGCGAGGTAGAGCGACAGGCCGGCGATCAGCACCGGCCGGCGGCCGAACCGGTCCGAGAGCGGCCCGTAGACCAGCTGCCCGCAGGCGAGGCCGACGAGATAGAGGGTGATCGTCAGCTGCGCCGCCACCGGCGTGGTGCCGAGATCGGCCGCCGCCGCGGCGAGCGCCGGCACGAAGATGTGCAGGGCCACCGTGCCGGTCATGGTCACGGCGACGAGGAGCGCCAGCGACGCCTGTCCCGGAGGGGAAGAGGCCGGCGCTGACGTGACCGGCGGCGAGCCCGGATGAGGCGTCGGCGCCTGGTCCTGATCTCGGCCGGAACGCCTCGGTGTCATCGTCATCGCTCGGTCCGCTCACGGTCCTTCGGGGGCTGATCCTCTGTTAGGCGATGGCGGCCGCAAGAGGCATGCCGGGCGGGAATGGCTGAGCCCTGCCGCCGATGCTCGTCGCCCCGGCGATGGCCCCGGAGGTCCGGATCGCTCATCACGTCTAGGTGACCTGACACGTCTTGTTTGTCTGCGAACGATCGCGACGATAATCAGGCTTTCCACGGCGCGGCCGCGCCGCGATCCCGGGCCCCTGGCCCGAGAGGGCAGGAGATGCCAATGTCCGATGGCGTTTTCGATTCCGGTCTCTGGCGGAACCCCGCTCGCGGCGACGACGCGGTCTCCGGCGGGAGCCTGTCGCTGCGCCGCCTGCGCGAGATCGAGGCCGTGCTCGGGGTCTCGATTGATCCGCCCTCCGCGGCCGGGATGGAGCAGGACGACGGCAGGGTCTTCGAGCGGCAGGCGATCGACCTCCTGCGCGCCTTCAACCGGATCACCGACCCCGAGGCTCGCCGCGAGGTGCTGCGCCTCGTCTCGGCGGCGGCGCGCGGGGGCGGACGCTGAGGCGGCAAGCCGGGACGACAGCCGGACGAGCGATCGATGCGGGCGGGGAGGGGCGCCGTGCGACACCGGCGCCGCGACCCGCGGCGCGAACCGACGGCGAGGCCATCCGTTGCCGGGGGCTGCCATCCATGAAGAGAGCATCGTGAGAGGCGGCGTCAGGCAGGAGGACCGCCCGATGCGGGGGATGTTCATCGCAGCGCCGATTCTGGTTCCGCTCATCGCCACGCCCGCGGCGGCGACGCCCTGCGCCGAGCAGATCGCCACGATCGAGCGCCGACTCGAGAGTCCCGGCGCCGCGGCGGTGACCGGCGACACGCCGACGGCGCAAGGCTCGCCCAAGGCCCTCGCGGCTCCTCCGGGAGGACAGCCGAGCGACCCTGCGACCGTGCCGCAGGCCGGCCGGATCGCCGAGGCGCGCAGCCTGATCGCCACGGCGCGCGACCAGGACCGTGCCGGCAACGCGCAGGCCTGCAACGACACCATGACCCGTGCCAAGGAGCTGATCGGCGCCCTGCCCTGAGAGCCGGGCGGGCGCCCGCCGACGTCCCGGTTTCAGGGCATCCCGGTTGAGAAGGCCTCGCCGGTTCAGAACGTCTCGCCGCTTCAGTAGGTCTCGCGCAGGCGCCGGATCACCTGCACCCAGTCGCGCGGGCCGAGGCCGGGCGCCGCTCCGGCCGGCTGCAAGCCCTCCTGGGCCCGGCGGCGGACATCCCGCGGGCTCATCCCGAACCGCGCCCGGAACGAGCGGCTGAAATGCGTCTCGCTGGTGAAGCCGCTGCGGAAGGCCACCTGCGCGATGCTGCTGCGCCCGTCATCGGATCGGCTCAGGGTCATGAAGGCCCGGTCGAGCCGGCGCCCGGCGATGTAGGCCATGACGCCCCCCTCGAAGCCGAACAGGCGGTACAGGGTCGCCCGCGACACCCGGCAGGAAGCGGCGATCCCGGCGGGGTTCATGGCCGGGTCGTCGAGATGGCGGTCGATATAGGCGCAGACCCGGTCGTGGACGCTGGCGCAGGCCGCCGCCCGCACGAGCGGATCGGCCTCCCGCAGGTCGCTGCCCGAGAGCAGCAGGCAGAGTGCATCCAGGGCGGCGCTGGCCTCCCGCGCGGAGAGGGAGCCGGCATGCTCGGCCAGGCTGCGCAGGTGGTTCCCGATCACCGCCGCGAGCGCGCCGCCCCGGCCGATCGCCCGCCCGTGCAGGTCGTGCGATCCGGCGATCGGAAGGCGGTCCCGCGGCAGGATCAGCGTCAGGTTGGAGAAATCCGTCGCCCGCGTGTGCAGGGTCCGGTTGAGGTCGAGGACGTTGATGTCTCCGGCGGCGACCGAGACGGTCCGGTCGCCGCACAGCCCCTCGAAGCCGCCGCCGACATAGTGCTGGATCACGACGTGGTCCCAGCCCGAGCTGCGGACGTCGCCCATGCTGCGCTCGAAGGATTGCGCCCGCGACGTCGCGGTCGTCAGCAGGGCGTCGGCGACCGGGACCGCCTTCACCTCGGCCCGGAAGCTTGCGGCGGCTTCCTCGTCGATGCTGACCCGGAACAGGGGCTGCACCAGGTCGTGCCAGAGGGCGAATTGCTGCTCGGCCGCGAGGGGCGCGAGCATGAGGTTCGTCGCCGCGTGTTCCGCCATGGCGTCAGCGCCCGCTGCCCGGATCGGTGCCGCTTCCGCATCCAGCGAGGATGAGCGCGGCCTCTCGTGCGTTGAGGCGCGCATGTCCGCCATGAGCGCCCGTCGAAAACGTCGAAAATGCCTCGCGGGATCGTCGAGGCGAGACAAACCCGTGACGGCGACGCTCGCCAAGGAATGAGCACGCGGGAGCGCTACGTCAACGCCGGAAATGACGACCGCCACCGTCGTTCACAGGACGCGATCAAGTTGTGCTCACGATGACACGATGCGCAGGGTGGCGGCAAAGGGGCGGCCGGAACCGCGCTTCGGGACACGCGACCGGTCCGCCGGGCGGATCTTGCGGCGTTGAGCTCCCGGCCGGGATCCGGCGGGCGCCGGCGCGTACCCGGGTATCGCCAGCATGGCCCGCCGGCCTTGCGCCTGCCCGAGGTCCGTCGGCGCCACGGCGACGAGGAGAGC
>JAEWKL010000037.1 GCA_023386115.1 Pseudomonadota bacterium | reverse complement strand
GGCGCCGGCCACGGCGGCGAGGATGGCGCCGGCGCGCAACGCGTAGGGATCGCGCTGCGCCATCCCGGGCCGGGGGCCCGAGACCTTCAGCCGCGCGAGCGTCGCGGCGGCACGCTTGCGGTGGAGGGCCCAGAGCGCTTGGGTGCCGGGATCGTCCTGGCCGAGGGCGAGCGTGTCCTCGAGCGTCCGGGCCGGGCGATGGGACAGGCCGGCATCGCGGTCGATCCGCGCGAGCGCTTGCGTTCGGGCAATCCGGCGCAGGCGCAGGAGGGGGAGCAGCACGACGACGAGGGCGAGGCCGAAGACGGCCACCCCCGCCATGCGCAAGGTCGGCCCGGCATCGAGCCACAACCCGAGCCACGACGCGGCGAGGAAGACCAGCACCACCGCGAGGCCGCGCCACAGGATCGGCCAACCCTGCTCCCACAGGGTCACCCGCCCGGCGCGGACCACCAGCCGGTCGAGCCCGGCGCGCACCGGATCGGCCCGCCCCTCCGGGGCGGGGCTGCGTTGCGCGGTCTCCGGCTCGGCCTTGCTCATGCCCTGCTCCCGCTGGCCCATCCGGGGACGGGCGAGGACGGCAGGCTAGCATGCCGATCCTGACGGGCCAGCGGGTCAAATCGGCTCAGGCCGACCGCTCCTTGCGCGGCCGGCCCGTGTCGGGCGCGAAGGGCACGCTCCCGTCCTGCCGCGCCGCGGCCTCCCGCAGGGGCTGCACGGCTTTGCGGGCCTGCGCCAGGGTCGCCTGGTGCTCGGCGGCGACGCGGAGCGCGCGCTCCACCACGGCCTCGGCGCGGGCGAGAAGATTGCCGTGACGATTGGCTGCTTGGAGATTGCTTTGGGGCGCCATCGCGTCAGCTCCTCCCGGATCGCATTCCGGGACGTTAGCCCGCGAGGGCTGGCCGCCTCGTTCGAAAATCCTCTCGCATTTTAGCGATTGCCGCGGGACCGATCAGACCGCGAGCCAGTCTGGCACCCGGTCGAGGTCGATCAGCTCCTCATACGTCGGCCGCGGCCGGATCACCGCGTAGTCGGGACCACGCACCAGCACCTCGGGCACGAGGGGCCTCGTGTTGTAGGTGCAGGCCTGCACGGCGCCATAGGCGCCAGCCGACATGACGGCGATCAGGTCGCCGGGCTTCACCTCGGGCATCTCGCGGGCGAGCGCCAGGTAGTCGCCGCTCTCGCAGACCGGGCCGACCACGTCGGCGGTGAGGCGGCCCGCATCGGGCTTCGGTTCCGTCACCGGGCGCAGGGCGTGGTAGGCCTCGTAGAGCGTCGGGCGGATCAGGTCGTTCATGCCTGCGTCGACGATCACGAAGGTCCGGCCCTCGCCGTGCTTCACGTACAGAACCCGCGTGACCAGCACGCCGGCATTGCCGGCGATCATCCGGCCGATCTCGAAGACGGGCTTGAGGCCGAGGGACCGGAAATGCGGCCGCAGCACCGACGCGAAGGCGGCCGGGTCGGGCGGGGGCGCGTTGTCGTCGCGGTACGGGATGCCGAGGCCGCCGCCGAAATCGACGTGGTGCAGCCGGTGGCCCGCCGCCATCAGGTCGCGGGCGAGGCCGCAGAGCAGGGCGGCGGCGTTGTCGTAGGGCGCGAGATCGGTGATCTGGCTGCCGATATGCATGTCGACGCCGACGAGCGACAGGCCCGGCAGGCGGGCCGCCCGGTCGTAGACCTCGCGGGCGCGCGAGATCGGGATGCCGAACTTGTTCTCAGACTTGCCGGTCGAGATCTTGGCATGGGTGCGGGCATCGACATCCGGGTTGACCCGGATCGAGACCGGCGCCGTCGCGCCCTTGGCCGCCGCGACCAGCGACAATTGCTCCAGCTCGGGCTCGCTCTCGACGTTGAAGCACAGGATGCGCGCGTCGAGCGCCGCCGCCATCTCGCCCTCGGTCTTGCCGACGCCGGAAAAAACGATCCGCTCGCCCGGTACCCCGGCGGCGAGCGCCCGGCGCAACTCGCCCTCCGAGACGATGTCCATGCCGGCGCCGAGCCGTGCCAGGGTGGCGAGCACCGCCTGGTTCGAGTTCGCCTTCATGGCGTAGCAGACGAGGGCGTCGTCGCCGGAGAAGGCCTCGGCGAAGACCCGGTAGTGCCGCTCCAGGGTGGCGGAGGCGTAGCAGTAGAACGGGGTGCCGACCGCGCCCGCGAGGTGTGCCAGGTCGACGTCCTCGGCGTGGAGCACGCCGTCGCGATAGGTGAAATGGTGCATGGCGAGGTGACCTGGGAGTTGACCGCGGTCCGGGCGCTGCCGCGCCTGCTGCGAGCGCTAGGACGCGCCCTCTACACGAAACCGGCCGGCCTTTGCACCCTCGCGGACGGGTCGCGCGCCGTCAGAGCAGCGGGTCGAGGGGGAAGGGCTCCTTGGGGATCGCGTAGCCCTTGCGGCGGCGGGACGAGGATTCGGTCGGGGCCGGGATCCCGGTCGGCGCGGCGAGAGCGGCGGAGGGCAATTCGTCCTCGGGGTCGGGCACGGAGGCGCCCGCCG
>JAEWKL010000015.1 GCA_023386115.1 Pseudomonadota bacterium | reverse complement strand
GTATGAGAGCACGTCAAACAGGTACGGATCGACTCGCTCTCCCGATGGCAGGACCAGCTCCGGCCGGCTCCAGGGTACGGTGTGGCTTACTCCTTCGCCAGGGCATCCGCGAAAGCCGCGATGCGGTTGCGGGCGTAGGTCGGCAGGCCGGCGCTGATCGAGGTGCCGGTGTTGAAGGAGGAATTGCCCATCAGCACCTGGGCCGGCAGCAGGTTGCGCAAAACCGGCACGCGCTCGTACTCCTTCTTGCGGTCGAGCACGTCGGCCTTGATGCCGAGCGTCATGTAGGCGGTGACCGCCGTCTTGTTCGGGTCGGCCGCCACCGGCTGCATCACCGCCAGGAACTTGCCGAAGCGCAGGATCTGGTTGACCCAGAAGATGTTCTGTTCCATCGCGCCGGCCACCGGCGCCTCGATCTTGGTGAGCTGCACGAGCCTGCCCGCCTCGTCGGGCGGCAGCACCCGCAGCTCGCTCTGGAACGAGACGTATTCGGCGATCTTCTTGCCCCCGTCCTCGAGCTTGTTGGCGAGCTTCACCCCGAGCGGCAACTTGCCCTCGAGGTCGTAGCGCGACTCGATGCAGGTAGTGTCGGGCGCCTCGCACCACGGCCGGTCGGGGCGGCGGGCGAAGGCGGCGGCCGGGTCCTTGGTCGGGGTCGCGTCCGCGGGGCTCAAGGGCTTGTGCTTGATCGCCGGGTCCATCCGCGACAGGAACGGGATCGTGGCGAAGCGTTTCAGGTCGATGCGGTCGGCGCTGCGCGGCACGATGAACCGCGCCTCGGCGACGTAGACCTTCAGCGCCTCGTGCCGAGGCTTCGCGACGCCGTTCACCGTCTGGACGTAGTCCGGCTCGGCATAGGCCGGGTGGGGGGCGAGCAGCGCCTTCTGCGCCGGGCTGCGCTTGCCCCACTCGGTGAAGTGCACGAGGCCGCTCTCCGGGCTCGCCGGATTGTCCCGGTGATCGGTGAACGCGATGGTGTTCGGCGCGATGGTCCCCGGGTCGAGGCCGGTCACCGCCGGCACGTCCTTGGTGCGGTACTCGGCGAGCGCGGGAGAGGTTGCAAGAGTTGAGGCCGCCAGAAGAGCGGCGAGCACGAGCGGAACGAGGCGCGGGCGCGCCGTCAGGCTGTCACGCACGGAAAGTGTCCTGTCTGCGGGGTCAGTAAGTCGGGTCGTCGCCGAACGGGTAGTCGGGGTCGCGCCGGCGCGGCCGGCGGATGCCTTCGTCGTCGTCGCCGAAGGGCGAGCGGCTGCGCGCGCCGGGCCAGTACGGCTCGGGGGGCGGCACCGGCTGGGCGCGCCGGGCATAGGGGCGCGGCTCGGGCCGGCCGAACAGGGCGCCGAACGGATCGTAGCGGTCGGAATCCGGGGCCTCGTCGGGCATCCGGCCGGGATTCTCGCCCGGAAGACCGCTCTCCAGCGCGTCCCCGTCCTGCTCGCTGTCGGGCCGCATCGCGTAGATCTGCTCCTGCGGCACCAGGCGGAAGCGGGTCTCGGCAAGGCGCCCATCCACGGAGAGGCGGAAATGCTCCATGAAGCCGCCGCCGGCGACCCGGCTGCCGGAGCGCAGGTCGATCGGCTCGTCGGCGATCAGGCGCTTGGCCTCGGGGCTCGGGCCGGCAAGCGGAGACTTCGCCACCCCGTTGGCCCAGGCAGCCTGGAGCACCTGGGAGAAGATCGGCACCGAGAGATGGCCGCCGGTCTGGCCGCGGCCGAGCGTACGGCGCTTGCCGTCGGCATTGTCGTAGCCGACCCAGGCCACGATGGTGATCTCGTTGGTGAAGCCGGCAAACCAGGCGTCGTTCTCGTCCTCGGAGGTGCCGGTCTTACCGGCGACGTAGGGCGAGAACCGGGCGAGCGCGGCGGCCGTGCCGCGCTGGGTCACGCCCTGGAGCAGGCTCTTCAACTGGTAGAACGCCACCCGGTCGGCCGAGCCGATGCGGGCGAGCGGCCGGTCGGCGTGCTGGTAGAGCACCTTGTCGCCCTGCGACACGCTCTCCAGGCCGTAGGGCGAGGGGCGCTCGCCCTCGTTGGCGACGGCGGCGTAGAAGGTCGCGAGATCGATCATCCGCACCGGCTGGGCGCCGAGCACGAAGGGATAGTAGCGCTCGCACTCGGCGTAGAGCTGGGCCTCGAGCGCGATATCGCAGACCTTCTGCAGGCTCGCCGGCGCCTTCTCGGCGATGCCGCCCCGCAGCAGCTGGGCGGTGACGAGGTTCTTCGAGTGTTCCAGGCCGCGGCGCAGGGTGGTGGGGCCGGATCCGCCGCCCTCGTAGTTCTTCGGCGACCAGGAATCGCCCACCCCGCCGATCGGCGGCAGGGTCACGCGGGCATCCATCACCAGGGTGTTGGGTTGCAGGCCGGCATTGAGCGCGGCGAGGTAGGTGAGGGGCTTCAGGGTCGAGCCGGGCTGGCGCACGCTCTGCGTCACCCGGTTGAGCTGGCTCAACGGATAGGAGAAGCCGCCCGCCATGGCGAGGATGCGCCCGGTGCGGTTCTCCATCACCAGTACCGCGCCCTGGACCTGCGGGCGGATGCGCAACTCGGCCCGGGGCGCACCCTTGCCCTCCCACAGCTTCACCCGCACCACGTCGTAAGGAGCGAGCCGCCCGCGGGCCGCGCCCGGGTTCAGGCTCGCGACCCGCCCGTCGGGCAAGCCCACCCGCGCGCCGCCCTGGCCACCGGTCGAAAGCACCACGGCCGCAGGCCAGTGCACGTCGTAGAGCGGCAGTCGCGCGGTCTCCAAGGCCCGCTGCCAGGCCGGCTTGGGGCCGGCAGGCTTCGCCGCCTTGGGCTGCCTCGAGCCCTTCTTCCCCTTGGGCGCGGGCTCCTGGGGTGCGGGCTCCGGCGCCGGGGCCGGCTCGAGCTTCGGCGCCGCGGCCTCGATCCGGCGCACGGCGTCGGCGAGATTCGCCTCCGGGCCCTCGAAGCGGGCGCGACCGGTCGAGGCCTCGTAGCGCGACAGGCTCTCCTGCAGGATGCCCTCGGTCGCCGCCTGGAGGCCGGCATTGAGGGTCGAGCGCACCGTGTAGGCGCCGGCGGTCAGCGATTCGAGGCCCGCCAGCGTGCGCGCCTCGCGGGTGAGGTGGTCGACGAAGTGGAAGCCCGCATCCTGGCGCAGGCGCTCCAGCGGCGCGAGGCCGAGGGGGGCTGCGAGCGCGGCGTTCATCTCGGCTTCCGTGATCGCGCCCTCCTCCTTCATGCGGGTGAGGACGTAGGCACGGCGCTCCCGCGCCCGGTCGGGATAGCGGTCGGGATTGTAGAAGTTCGGGCCCTTCGGCATGCCGCCGAGGAGTGCGGCTTCCGCCACGTTCAGGTCCTTGACCGACTTCCCGAAATAGCTGCGCGCCGCCATCTCGACGCCGTAGGCGCCGCGGCCGAGATAGATCCCGTTGAAGTAGAGGCCGAGGATCTCCGGCTTCGTCATCACCCGCTCGGCCCGGGCCGCGACGATCATCTCGCGGATCTTGCGCTCGTAGGTGACGTCGTCGCCGACCGAGAGATTCTTGACCACCTGCTGGGTGATGGTCGAGCCGCCCTGCGGCCGGCCCGGCGAGGCGAGGTTGCCGATGAAGGCGCGGATCACCCCGCGCTCGTCGATGCCGTGATGGGTGAGGAAGCGCTTGTCCTCCGCGGAAATGAAGGCCTTCTGGACCAGGGCTGGGATCTCGCCGATCGGCACCGCGACGCGGCGCCCATTGGGCTCGAAGGTCTCGGAGAAGCGCAGCCCTCGCCCGTCGAGGATCGTGGTCGCGCCGGGCAGCCGCAGGGTCTTGAGGGTCTCGGCATCCGGCAGGTCGGTGACCGCCTTGTTGTAGAACTCGATCACGGCGCGCGCCTCGAACGGCGAGTTCGCCGGGTTCTCGCCCTTGCAGAACTGCTTGTAGCTCGTATTGAGCTCACCGATGTCGAGGCCGTGCAGGAGCTTCGACTCGCCGGCGACGGCTTTCGGGTCCTCCATCGCGGTCGAGATCAGGTCGTCGAGGTTGATGTCCTCGATGTCGAAGGCCTTGCGCATATGGGCGCAGCCGTCGCGCAGGAGCTGCACCACCGCCGGCCCGTCCTTGCCCGGATCGAACTGGGTCCGGATGGCGTCGGGACGGGTGGTGACCTGGCTCAGCGTCAGGGCCGTGGCAAACAGCTTGATGAGGATCGCGTTCATCGATGACCAAGGGCCGGGACGAAGCCTGCGGCAGGAGGCGCCCGGCGGCCTGAACCGGACATGGACGGACCCGACATCGACAACGCGGCTGTTTTAAGGACGCGGCGGGGAGGCCGGTGACGGTGCGGCACTCTCCACAGCCTCACCCCGCAGGCGGCGCAGGGCGAAGGCCGTGAACACCCCGACGAGGCAGAGCGCGAGGCCGAACCACGTGAAGGCGTATTGCAGATGGTTGTTCGGCAGATCGACCCGGAGCTGCCCGCCCTTCGGCCAGCCGCCGGGATTGGGCGTCGCATCGGCCTCGATCAGGTAAGGGGCGACACCCGTGAGGCCCTTGGCGGCCGCGATGCCCGGAACGTCGCGGTTGAACCACTCGCCGGTCTGCGGGTTCGGGGCCGGCACGAACATCCCCCGCACCTCGCTCTGGCGCAGCATGCCGGTCACGGTGGTCTCGCCCTCGATCTGGCTGGCGGCGCGGCGGGCCGGGTCCTTGAGTTCGGTCGGCACGAAGCCGCGATTGACGAGCACGGTCCGGCCGTCGTCGAGGTGGAGCGGCGTCACGACGTAGTAGCCCTGGAGCGCCCGGCCGGGCGTGTCGCCCGGCGCGAGGCCGTGGACCAGCGTCTCCTTGTCGTTGAGCAGGCGGCCGGTGGCGCGCACCCGCTCGAACTCGTCCCGGGCCGCGTCGAAGCCGTCGAAGGCCGGCAGGGGCGCCGGCGGCTCGATGCGCGACCGGGCGACGATCCGATCGATCAGCGCCTCCTTCCAGGCCTTGCGCTCGAGCTGCCACACCCCGAGCCCGACCAGGACGCCCAAGCAGACCAGGCTCGCGAGGGCAGGGGCAACGAGATCGCGAAACGCCGCGCGCCGCTCCGCTGCCCGGGCCGGTGCCGTCACCGGAAACGCCCCTGCGCGGCCTTGTTGGAATATTGCAGCGCCGCCATCATGCCCTTCAGCGGGCGGACCAGGAGCAGGCTCAAGCCGACCGAGAGCGGCACCCAGAGCGCGGCGTGGACCCACATCGGCGGCTCGTAGGCGAACTCGACCCACATCGCCAGCGCCACCACCACGATACCGACGATCGACATCACGAAGAACGCCGGCCCGTCGGCCGAATCGATGAAGCGGAAATCGAGCCCGCAGACCTCGCAAGCCGGGCGGAAGCTGAGGAAGCCCTTGAACAGGTGCCCCTCGCCGCAGCGCGGGCAGCGACCGCGCAGGCCCACGGTCGCCGGTGAATCGACGGTGCGGTTGTTCTCCACGAGCCTGCTCCTGAACGGGATGTGTGAGGGCGATCTGGGGCTTGGTCGCCCCAAGAAAAAGGGCGGCTTTCGCCGCCCTCTCATGATCCTGGCGCGTGAGGCGCAGGCTTAATGCGCGGCGGCGTGGCCGACGCCCGAGCCCCAGACGTAGATGGCGGCGAACAGGAACAGCCACACCACGTCGACGAAGTGCCAGTACCAGGCGGCGAACTCGAAGCCGAGGTGCTGCTTGGGGGTGAACTGGCCCAGATAGATCCGGTACAGGCAGACCGCGAGGAAGATCGTTCCGATCAACACGTGGGCGCCGTGGAAGCCGGTCGCCATGAAGAAGGTGGCCGAGTAGATGCTGCCCGAGAAGCCGAAATGGGCGTGGCCGTACTCGTAGGCCTGGACGCAGGAGAACAGCGCGCCGAGCGCGATGGTCAGCCACAGGCCATACTTCACGCCCTTGCGGTCGTTGTGCAGCAGGGCGTGGTGGGCCCAGGTGATCGTGGTGCCCGAGGTGAGCAGGATCAGGGTGTTGAGCAGCGGCAGGTGCCAGGGATCGAATGCCTCGACGCCCTTCGGCGGCCACAGGCCGCCGGTGAACTCGACCCGCGACGCCTGGATCGGGTCGCCCGAATAGAGCGCCGCCTCGAAATAGGCCCAGAACCACGCAACGAAGAACATCACCTCGGAGGCGATGAACATCATCATGCCGTAGCGGTGCGATAGCTGCACCACCCGGGTATGGTCGCCGGTATTGGCCTCGTGGACGACGTCCCGCCACCAGCTCAGCATGGTGTAGAGCACGCCGATGACACCGGCGAAGAACACGTAGGGACCGACCGCGAGATTCGCGATGGTCAGGCTCTTCATCCACAGGACGGCGCCCGTCGTCATCGTGAAGCCGCTCATCGAGCCGACGAGCGGCCACGGGCTCGGATTGACGAGGTGGTAGTCGTGGTGCTTCCCGTGCGCCTCGGCCATCGTGTCGGGTCTCCTGCCTGGTCTTTACGACCGGTCGCGCCTCGCGCCGGCCGTGGATCTCGTTTGACGCGGGGCGGTTCGCTCCCGGCGCCCCGGCCTTGTTCGCCGCCGGCGCCTCACGGTCACGCTTTAATGCCGCCCCGGTGCGGTTGTCACCTCGTCAATTGGCCTTGGTCCCCACCGGCGTCGCGAGGGCCGCCTGCGGCTGCCCGTTCTTCGACGCGAAGTAGGTGTAGGACAAGGTCATCTCGGTGAGGTCGCGGGTGTTCGCATCGGCCTTGATGCCCGGCTCGAGGTAGAACACCACCGGGAAGTCCATGGTCTCGCCGGGCTGGAGCGTCTGCTCGTTGAAGCAGAAGCACTGCACCTTGACGAAGTAGCCGCCGGTCAGCCCGGGCTGGACGTTGAAGGTGGCGATGCCGGTGCTCGGCACCGTTCCGGTATTGGTGACGCGGAAGAACACCGTCTTGGTGGCCCCCAACTGCGCCTCGATCTGCGGCGTCTCCGCCACGAAGCGCCAGGGCAGCCCGGGCGCGACGTTGGTGTCGAAATGCACCATCATGCTGTCCTGACTCACCGGACCGGCTGCGGCCGCGCCCCGCAGCGGCGTGCCGTCATAGCCGGTCGCCTTGCAGAACAGGTCGTAGAGCGGCACGAACGCGAAGGCGAGCGCCGTCATCCCGATCACGATGCCGAGGCAGGCCAATGCCGTGGTGCGGGCCCGCTTCTGCATCTCGTGGCTCTGCGTCTCTCGGCGCGGATCTGTCATGACGGCATCGCCTCGCGGATCGTCACAGCGGCCGGTTGAGGACCTGGGGGCCGAGCTTGGCGATCGTCAGCACGTAGAAGATCAGGACCAGGGCGGCGAGCACCATCGCGATCGCGATGGAGCGCTTGCGCCGGCGCTGGATCTCGTCGGGGGTCAGTTGCTGGGGCACCGCACTCATCGCTGCATCGACCGAAAGGGAGGGGTGCTCAGCCGAAGACCGGCCGGAACAGCCCGAGGCCCTGTTCCGCCAGGAGGGCGGAGAAGAGCAGGAACAGGTAGAGGATCGAGAAGCCGAACAGGCTCATCGCCGCCTTGTTGGCCGCCTCGCCCTCGCGCCGGCGCAGCACCTGGACGCTCAGGCCCACCATGGCGAGGCCGCCGACGAGGCCGACGAGGCCGTAGATGAGGCCGCCGAAGCCGAGGGCGACCGGGGCGAGGCCGAGCGGCGCCAGCAGCACCGAATAGGCGAGGATCTGCCGGCGGGTCGAGTCCGGCCCGGCGACGTTCGGCATCATCGGGATGCCCGCGCGGGCGTATTCGCCGGCCTTGACCAGGGCGAGGGCCCAGAAATGCGGCGGCGTCCAGATGAAGATGATCAGGAACAGGACCGTGCCCTCGATCCCGATCGAGCCGGTGACCACCGCCTGGCCGATCATCGGCGGCAGGGCGCCGGCGGCGCCGCCGATCACGATGTTCTGCGCCGTCGCGCGCTTCAGCCACATCGAGTAGATGACGGCGTAGAACACGATGGTGAAGGCGAGCAGTCCCGCCGACAGCCAGTTCGCCGCGAGCCCGAGCACCAGCACCGAGCCGACCGAGAGGGTGAGCCCGAAGGACAGGGCCTCGCCCGGCTGGATCCGCCCGGCCGGAATCGGCCGGGTCCGGGTGCGGGTCATCACCGCGTCGATGTCGGCGTCCCACCACATGTTGAGGCAGCCCGAGGCGCCGGCCCCGACCGCGATCATCAGGAGCGAGATCGCCCCGATCACCGGGTTCACGTGCGACGGCGTGACCGTCATCCCGACCAGCGCGGTGAAGATCACCAGCGCCATCACGCGGGGCTTCAGGAGCGCGAAGTAATCCGCGACCTCGCCGCCGGAGCTGCTCGCCTCGGCGAAGGGACGGTCGGAGATCGCGCTGTTCGACAGGGTGGTCATGCTCGGTGTCGCGGCCATCGTGTGAAGGGATGTGAAGGTGTCGCGCTCCTCGCCGGAACGCCCTTCCGGGCGCTCGGGGGAAGAGCCGGGACCGCACTCGGTCCCCGGATCTCCCGGAGGAGGCTTGCGCCGGTCGACCGCGCAAGTCTCCTCGCTATGTTGGTGCCCCCCGGGTTTTGAG
>JAEWKL010000884.1 GCA_023386115.1 Pseudomonadota bacterium | reverse complement strand
CCCGAAGGCCGAGGCCCCGCCGCCCGCGCCCCCTGCGCCGCCGCCGGAGCCGCCCCGTCCGGCGATGGAGGACCGGCTCCTCTCCCAGGCGACGGACGCCACGGTCGGCCATGCCTTCGACCTCCTGGCCAGCACGGTCCTGACCCGCAACGCCCGCACCATCGAGGACCTGGTGCAGGACATGCTGCGGCCGATGCTGAAGGCCTGGCTCGACGACAACCTGCCGGTCATGGTCGAGCGCCTGGTCCGCGCCGAGATCGAACGCGTGGCGCGCGGCCGCTGATCGGGCAGCTCCCATTGACGGAACGACGCGGGTCCGCTTGAAAGCGGGCTCGGGGGCCGGCCGCTCGCGTGGCTGGCCTTTTTCATTTCTGGTTCCGGCGCCCGCCGGTCGCGCGTCCCGCATGGCGGACGTGCCCCGGGCGGCCGGCGAGTGGCGCTTTCGCGATGATGGACAAGACCTTCGATCCCGCCGCCGTCGAGGCGCGCATCGCCGCCGAATGGGAGGAGGCGCAGGCCTTCCGGGCCGGGCGCCCGGACCGGGCCGGTGCCGAGCCCTACAGCATCATGATCCCGCCGCCGAACGTGACGGGCTCGCTGCATATGGGCCACGCCCTCAACAACACGCTGCAGGACGTGCTCGCCCGCTTCGAGCGCCTGCGCGGCAAGGACGTGCTGTGGCAGCCCGGCACGGATCACGCCGGCATCGCGACCCAGATGGTGGTGGAGCGCCGCCTCGCCGAGCAGCAGCAGCCCGACCGGCGCTCCTTGGGCCGGCCGGAATTCGTCCGCCGGGTCTGGGAGTGGAAGGCGGAATCGGGCGGCACCATCGTCAACCAGCTCAAGCGCCTGGGCGCCTCCTGCGACTGGTCGCGGGAGCGCTTCACCATGGACGAGGGCCTGTCGAAGGCCGTCCTGAAGGTTTTCGTCGATCTGCACGCGCAGGGGCTGATCTACCGCGACAAGCGCCTGGTGAACTGGGACCCGAAGTTCCAGACCGCGATCTCCGACCTCGAGGTGCAGCAGGTCGAGGTGAAGGGCCATCTCTGGCACTTCGCCTACCCCGTCGTCGACGAGGCCGGGAACGAGACGGCTGAGACCATCACGGTCGCGACGACCCGGCCCGAGACGATGCTGGGCGACACCGCGGTGGCGGTGCACCCGGAGGACGAGCGCTACCGCGCCCTCGTCGGCAAGCGCCTGCGCCTGCCGCTGGTCGGCCGGCTCATCCCGATCGTCGCCGACGAGTACTCGGATCCCGAGAAGGGCACCGGCGCGGTCAAGATCACCCCGGCGCACGACTTCAACGACTTCGAGGTCGGCCGCCGGCACGGGCTTAAGCAGATCAACATCCTGGATGAGGAAGCGCGCATCAGCCTCGAGGGCAACGCGGACTTCCTGGAAGGGGCGAGCCCGGAGCCCGAGGCCCTGGCGCTGCACGGCCTCGACCGCTTCGAGGCCCGCAAGCGGGTCGTCGCCCTGATGGAGGAGCGCGGCCGGCTGGCGGGAATCGAGCCCAACACCCACGCGGTGCCCCACGGCGACCGCTCGGGCGTGGTGATCGAGCCCTACCTGACCGACCAATGGTACGTGAACGTCAAGCCGCTGGCCGAGCGGGCGCTGCAGGCGGTGCGCGACGGGCGCACCCGCTTCGTGCCCGAGACCTACGAGAAGACCTACTTCCAGTGGCTCGAGAACATCGAGCCGTGGTGCATCTCGCGCCAGCTCTGGTGGGGCCACCAGATCCCGGCCTGGTACGACCAGGAGGGCAATTGCTTCGTCGCCCGGAGCGAGGAGGAGGCCCTGGCCCAGGCGGCGACGAGGCATGGCCGCCCGGTCGCCTTGCGCCGCGACGAGGACGTGCTCGACACCTGGTTCTCGTCCGGCCTGTGGCCGTTCTCGACGCTCGGCTGGCCGGATGAGACGCCGGAACTCGCCCGCTACTACCCGACCAGCGCCCTGGTGACCGGCTTCGACATCATTTTCTTCTGGGTCGCCAGGATGATGATGCTCGGCCTTCACGCGCTGGACGAGGTGCCGTTCCGCACCGTCTACATCCACGCCCTCGTCCGTGACGAGAAGGGGGCGAAGATGTCGAAGTCGAAGGGCAACGTCGTCGATCCCCTCGACCTCGTCGACCGCTACGGGGCCGATGCCCTGCGCTTCACGCTGGCCGCCATGGCGGCGCAGGGGCGCGACATCAAGCTCTCGGTGCAACGCGTCGAGGGCTATCGGAACTTCGCCACGAAGCTCTGGAACGCCGCCCGCTTCGCCGAGATGAACGGCTGCCGGCTCGATCCCTCCTTCGCGCCCGAGGGCGTCGCCCAGACCCTGAATGCCTGGGCGCTCGGCGAGGCGGCGCGCGCCGTCGCCGAGGTGACGGGGGCGATCGAGGCCTACCGCTTCAACGACGCCGCCAACGCCGCCTATCGCTTCGTCTGGAACGTGTTCTGCGACTGGTACCTGGAACTGGCCAAGCCCGTGCTCCAGGGCGAGGACGGGCCGGCGAAGGAGGAGACGCGCCGGACGATCGCTTACCTCATCGACCAGATCTGCGTGCTCCTGCACCCGTTCATGCCGTTCCTCACCGAGGAATTGTGGGCGACCAAGGCGCGCGAGGCCGGCATCGAGCGCGGGCTGCTGGCGCTGGCGGCCTGGCCCGATCTCGGCGCGCTGGCGCGGCCCGAGGCCGAGGCCGAGATCGGCTGGGTCGTCGACCTCGTCTCGGAGATCCGCTCCGCCCGCTCGGAGACGAACGTGCCGGCCGGCGCCCAGATTCCCCTGGTGCTGGTGGCTCCCAGCGAGGCGGTGCGCGAGCGCGTCTCCCGCTGGGGCGACACCGTGCGCCGGCTCGGCCGCATCGCCTCGATCGACATCGCGGACGGCAGCCCGCGCAACGCCGTGCAGCTGATCGTGCGCGGCGAGGTCGCGGCCCTGCCGCTCGAGGGCGTGGTCGACCTGACCGCCGAGGTCGCGCGTCTGACGAAGGAGGATGCCAAGCTCGGCGGCGAGACGGCCAAGATCGACGCCAAGCTCGGCAATGCCGACTTCCTCGCCCGCGCCCCCGAGGAGGTGGTCGAGGAGCAGCGCGAGCGTCGCGAGGCGGCGATCGCCCGCCGCGAGAAGGTGCGGGAGGCGCTGGCGCGGCTGCAGGGCTGACGCCGGCAGACCTTCCGGATGCGGGCGGTGCGCCGCCCGCATCCGGCACGGGATCACGAGAAAAAATTCGGATCACGAGAAGAATTCCGGGGAGAGATGCCCGCGCGGCGGCCGGTCCAGGGCGACCGGGCTGGGACACGCGCCCGAGAGGCGATCCGTCACCATCCGCCCGGATATCCGCACAGGCATGAGCCCGAAGCCCGTCCCCGAAGAGTCCCGCACGAGCCCGGCCCGCATGGAGGCCCGCGCCGTGACGGGCCGCTACGACACCGAGACCGACGTGCTGTCCGTCCGCTTCACCGATGCCGAGGTGGTGGCGAGCCGCGAGGTGCGGCCGGGGATCGTCGTCGCCTACGACGCCGCCGGTGCGGTCGCGGCGATCGAGATCCTGGAGGCCTCGACGGGTCGGCTCGCGATCGACCAGGACCTGCGGCGTCTCACCGAGGCGGCCTGACTTGCGCCGCGGCCTTCGCCTCGCCCGACGGGCTGCGGCGATCGTCCTGTTCCTCGTCGTGGCCGTCGCCGGCATCCTCGTCTCGGCGGCCTGGCTCACCGCCCGGCCGGGCGATCCGGCCCTCTACCCGCCGGCCCCCGGCGACGAACCGGTCGCGGTGCGGCTCGTTGCAGGGGCCTGGCATTCCGGCCTGCTCCTGCCCCGCGAAATCCTCGCCCGGGCGGCGGCCGAGGCCGGGGACGGGGCGTTGCTCGCGGTGACCGAGCGCTTCGGCGCCTATCCGGCGCTGGAGATCGGCTGGGGCGATGCCGGCTTCTACCGCGCCGTGCCGACGATCCAGGCTCTCGACTGGCACCTGGCGCTGAAGGCGCTGTTCACCCCGGGCGGGCGCCCGGCGGTGCTGCACGTGGTCGGGGTCGCGGCCGAGCCCGACGCCGCCTTCCCGGGAGCGGAGATCGTGACGGTGCGGCTGTCGCGGGCGGGCTTCCGGCGCCTCGCCGCCGCGCTGGCGCAGTCCTTCAGCACCCGGGACGGCCATCCGGTCGAGGCGGGGCCCGGCCTCTACGGGCCGAGCCTGTTCTACGCGGCGCAAGGACGCTTCAGCCTCCTCACCGTGTGCAACCACTGGAGCGCCGGGCTCCTCAACGCGGCGGGCCTCCCGACGACGCCGCTCCTCGACACCCTGCCGCAGGGCCTCGCCCTCGATCTCGTCTGGCGAACGGGCGCTCACGCGCCATGAGGATCGGCCGGCGGCGGCACGGGCCTCCGGACGGGACGCCGGAAGACGCGGCCCAGGCGCTCGCGCCACGGCACCCGGC
>JAEWKL010000831.1 GCA_023386115.1 Pseudomonadota bacterium | reverse complement strand
CCCACCGCGGCGCCGCCGAGGCGGGGGGGGTTGGGCTTTCCGTGACGCCGCCGCACCCGGCAGGGCGGCGCACCGCCCGCCGATGCCGGAACCGGCAGCGCCGTGGCGACATTCCGGACCGACCCTGTCGCGTCGCGGCCCGGCATTTCACGAGACTGTAGCGAAGAAGAGAGCAACTTCAATTGGCAATGCCGCACCGCAAAGCCATCCTTAATGTATTCTTGGATACATTAGGATGAAATTCAGTCGGTAAGGCCTCAGAGACATGCCGTTCCGGTTCAAGAATATCAGCGTGCGCCTTCGGCTCATCGGTGCCCTGGCGATGTTTCTCTCCGGCATGACGGCTGCCGGCATCTTCGCATATGCCATCATCGCCCAGCTGAACGCGACGAACCACGAGGTGGCGGAGCGCCGACTGCCGTCGACGGCGGCCCTCGGCCACCTCGCACAGGACGTCGAGCGTCTTCGCGGCCATCACGCGGAGGCGCTCCTTGGTGACCGGGCGGCCGCAACCTCGATCCTGCCGCGGCTCGCCGCGACGCGAGAGGTTGTCGCGAACACTTTGAAAGCCGACGCGCGTCGCGCGACCACGGACGAGGACCAGCGGCTGGCGGCCTCGCTGCACACGCGCATCGAGGCGATCCTGACCCTCCACGATCAGTTCGTGGACCGCGTGAAGTCCGGCGACGTCGGGCAGGCCACGACGTTGTTCGGCGGCGCCATGCGGACCGCATGGGACGATGTGCGGACCTCCATCATGGCGCGCCGCCAGCATCAGACCGATCAGAACGACCGGCTGGCCCGCGATGCCGCCGAGACCGGGAGCTTCGCCCTCACTCTCATCGCGGGTGGCATGGCCCTGGCGCTCGCCGTCGGGCTGGTGATCGCCATCGTGCTCGTCCGGACGATCTCTCTGCCGGTGCGCCGCATGGCGGCCGCGATGACGCGGATCTCGGACGGAGACGCGACGACGGAGGTGCCCCATGCCGGCGAACGCAACGAGATCGGCGACATGGCGCGAGCCGTCGAGGTCTTCAAGCACGGGCTGATCCGCAACAGGGTCCTGGAATCCGAGGCCGAAGCCGCGCGGCAGGCAGGGGCCGCCCAGCGTCAGCGCCTGATGCACGACCTCGCGGAACAGTTCGAGCGGACGGTGGGCGGCGTCCTCGATCAGGTCTCGATGGCGGCCGACGATCTGCAGCTCACGGCCCGAAGGCTGACGGCATCGGCACAGACGACCTCGACGCAATCTGCCGCCGCCGCCGCCGCCGCGAAGGAAGCGGAGACCAACGTCGCCGCCGCGGCGCGATCGGCCGAGGAGATCGGCACCTCCATCAGCAGGGTCGACGGCCAGGTCACGCATGCGGCCTCGGTGGCGAGCGCCGCCGTCTCGCACGCGGAAGAGTCGGCCGGCGTCATGAACGAGCTCGCCGAGGCCGCTCAGCGCATCGGCGGCGTCGTCGAGATGATCGCCTCGATCGCCGGCCAGACGAACCTTCTGGCGCTCAACGCGACGATCGAGGCGGCGCGAGCAGGCGACGCGGGACGTGGCTTCGCGGTGGTCGCCGCCGAGGTCAAGCAGCTGGCGGGCCAGACGGCCAAGGCCACCGAGGAGATCACCGCGCAGATCAACCGGATCCAGACGGCGGCGGATCAGGCGGTCTCGGCGATCGGCTCCATCGTCGCGAATACCCGCGAGATCGGCACCGCGACCGCCACGATCGCCACGGCCATGGAGGAGCAGAGCGTGGCGGCCCAGGAAATCGTGCAGAACGTCGTCCAGGCCGCGGTCGGCACCGGGACGGTGACGACCAACATCGCCAGCGTCGCGGAAGCGACCGGGAGCACGGATTCGGCGGCCGCGCTCGTCCTCGCCTCAGCCTCGGCCTTGTCGCACCAGTCGGCGCACCTGAACACCTCGGTCCAGAATTTCCTCTCGGACGTGCGGGCGGCCTGACACCGGCCTTTCGTCGCTGGCCACGCCCCTCGATCCCGGCGCCTCACAGGTCAGCACCCGGGCGGGCCCAGGATCGCGTGCCGCGCCACCCGCCGGTTCTCGCGGGTTCACGCCTCGCTCTTTGAGAAATAACCCATCGCAAATCCAGACCCTTTCCGCTTTCTCGTGTGGGGAGGAGAGGCGCGCGATCGTCGAGGGGGAAAGCACTCGGACCGCGAGGTGTGGAGACGCCAGCCCGCCAGTCCGGGGGCCGCCCTCCCCTTCGCCGCAGCCTCGCCGTCGCCACCCCGGGTCCGGCACCGCGTCGCCGGCCGAGCCGACACCGAGCCGCCGTGCCCCGATGACCCATTCCAGCCGACCAGCCGCCGGGTGGCGGTGACGCGGCTCGACGGGCGCCGCCGACGCTGCGTGAGAGTGGAGTTTCCACACGGGATCGAGCCGGATGGCGTGACGGGCGGTCCAGGCGCCGGAGGGCGGGAACCGCTGGGCGACCCCGTCCCGGCGCGTGCGCGACCAAGGCCGCAGGGTCGCGCCGGGATGCGGTCATCACGGCGCGGCGCGGCGGACGCCCGAGAGAACGCGGATATCGTTCAGGCGGCAGGTCTCTTCCTGGCTCGGCTCCGCCCATCCGAGGTCGGACACCGCGTAGTCGCACGCCTCCATCGCCGCGGCGACCTCCTGCGTCGGTGACCCGTGGACGCCATGCGTCTCGACCAGCAGCACGCGCGGACGGATCGTCATCTCGCGGATGATCCGGATCTCGGCTCCCTCGCAGTCGAGTTCGAGCACGTCGCAGGGCGGAAGCTCGGCGGCTGGCAGCACCTCCCCGCGCCCGGACAAGCTCCCGTACACGGCGATGGACGATCCGACGACAGCGTGCCGGACGGTCAGGTTCGCGACCCCGTTCAGCGCCGCCGTTCGGCCGACGAGCCGGCAATTGTCCAGGCTGCCCTCGAAACACGTGACATAACCGGACGGACCCGTGCGCAGGGCGGCGTTCACCGCCGTGACGCCGATGCCGCCCCCGATCACGACGACGCGGTCTCCGGGCCGGACATGGGTCTCGAGACCACCGACCAGAGCCGCCTCGTAGCTCGAATTACCGGTCGGATCGGTCATCCACCACGGCAGCCAGGCGCGGGGGACGTACCGGTCGGCGACGGTCAGGCCATAGCAGGTCAGCACCCCACCGAGGCGGGCGGGCCCGGAGACCGGCAGGAGCGGACGAACTCCGCGCCGGTAGGCAAAGCCGAGCCCACGGCGCAAGAGGCTGCGCAGGCCGTCCTGGCGCAGGATCCGGACCACCTTCGAGAGACCCTGCATCGCCGACCCTGTCCGACCTTGCCCGTCTCGACCTCGGGCAACGTTCGATCGCGTTGCAATCGGCCGCTGCTCTCGAACTGCGACGGCACGGCGCCGTCTTCGACGAACCGGCCCCCGCTTCGTCGAAGAC
>JAEWKL010000036.1 GCA_023386115.1 Pseudomonadota bacterium | reverse complement strand
GCTCCGGGCCGCCGGCGCGATCCCGCTGGCGATGCTCGCCACCACCGAGTTCGCTTGCGGCTCGGCCCACAACCCGCGCTACGGCACGGTCGCCAATCCGTGGAACCGGACGCGCTGGACCGGGGGCTCCTCCACCGGATCGGGCGCGGCGCTCGCCGCCCGGCTGCTGCCCCTGGCGCTCGGTACCGATACCGGCGGCTCGATCCGGGCGCCCGCGGCCTGGTGCGGCATCACCGGCCTCAAGCCGACCCGTGGGCTGGTGCCGCGGACCGGCGTCGCGCCCCTGTCCTGGACCCTCGACCATGTCGGCCCGATGGCCCGGTCGGCCGAGGATCTCGCCCGGGTGATGCCCTGGATCGCCGGCCCCGACGGTGCCGACCCGCACGCCGCCGGCCGCTACGACGCGACCCGGGCGCGGGGGTTGTCGGGCTTGCGGGTCGGCGTGCCCGACGGCTGGTTCACGGCGATGCAGGACGACGCCGTGCTCACCGCCTGGCAGGCGATGCTGCGGGAACTGGAACGGCAGGGCGCGCGCCTCGTGCCGGTCGATCCCGGGCCGGTCGCCACCGCGCACCAGGACGGCTACACGATCGTGATGGCGGAACTGGCCTCGCTCCAGGAGCCCGACCTCGATCGCGCGGCCACGCTCGATCCCGGCACCCGCGCCCGGATGGAGCAGGGCCGGCTCTTTTCCGCCACCGACTACCTACGTGCCCTGCGCCGCCGGCCGGTCGTGCTGGCGCAGATGCTCGACGCCCTGAGCGATGTCGACGTTCTGGTGACCCCGGGCCTCGGCGGCGAGGCGGCGTCCCTGGACACCCTCACGATCGAGGTGAACGGCGAGGCCCACCCGCTCCAGGCGGTGCTGCCGCGCAACACGATGCTGTTCGACTACACGGGTCTACCGGCGCTGATGCTGCCGACCGGATTCGGCCGCACAGGCCTGCCGGTCGCCGCGCAGGTCGTGGGCAAGCCGTTCGACGATGCGCTGTGCCTCGGGGTAGGGGCGGCGTTCCAGCGGGAGACGGGGCATCATCTCGCGATGCCGCCGGAGGCGGGGTGACCGCTCACCGGCCGAGGGTCCGGTCCGCCTCCGCGACGAGCCACGCCGCCATCGCGGGGGCGACCTCGTTGGCCCGGTCGCGCCAGCGCGCTACCTGAACCTTGGAGCAGGGCCGCATCTCGGTCCGCCGCACCAGCCGGGTGAGCCGCCGACGCCGGAGCGCGTCGGCGACGAGGAGCGAGCGGGCGAGCACGATGCCGTTGCCGTCCTGCGCCGCTTGAAGGGCACCGCCGATGTCGCGGAAGCGCATCGCGGGTGGGCGCCGGCCCTCATCGCCGAGCCACGTCGCCCAGGACCATTCGTTGCCGAGGCCGTCGGCGTCGTGCCCCTTCGCGAGCAGCGGCAGGCGGTGCCAATCGTCATCCCGGCCGGCGCGACGGAGCACGGGGGCGACGACTGGGAAGACGGTCTCGGCGGGGAAAGGGACCTCGCACCGGCCGCCCTCCTGCGCCTCGCGCGGGATCCAGAGCAGCGCCAGGTCGGTCCCGGCCTGTATCGTCGCCGGCCTGATCTCCCGAGCACGTCCCTCCCAAGCCTTGCTCTCCCAGGGCCTGGTATCCCACGGCCCGCCATCCCAGGTCGCGACCTCGATCGTGAGCGCCGGAAAGGCCGCGGCCAGGGCGGGGAGGCGCCGCGAGAGCCACCACGTGAGCACGGCCCCGCTGACGCCGATCCGGAACGGGCGCAGCGCCCTTTCGCCCGACACCCGTTCCCGCAATCCCGCCAGCGTCTCGAGCAGCGGGGCGACGTCGCGCGCGAGGCGCTCGCCCGCCGGCGTCGGCCGCAGGCCCGGATTGAGCCGCTCCAGCAGCGGCGTGCCGAGATACTCCTCCAGGCCGCGCAAGCGGTGGCTGACGGCGCTCTGGGTGAGGCCGAGCTCGGCGGCGGCCCGGGTCACGCTGCCATGCCGCAGCACGGCGTCGAACGCCACGAGACCGGGGAAGGGAGGCAAGCGGCGCATCGGCATCGTCCTGTACCTCATGAAACGGGTTCATGCGGGCCATGGCAACTCTCATTTGCTTCGCGGTGCCCGGATCGTGCTGATCGGGCGCATGACCAACCCTCATGATCTCTCCGTCACCTAGGACCGGGGGGCGCGCCTCACGGCTGGGGTGCTCGGCCTCGGCGCCTTCCTGGCCCAGTTCGACGTGACGGCTCTGGTCGTCGTCCTGCCGGAGATCGGCCGCGACCTCGCCCTCGGCCTGCCGGGCCTCGCCTGGATCATCGACGCCTACAGCCTCGCCTTCACGGCCGCCCTGCTGGCCGCCGGCGCCCTGGCGGACCGGTACGGGCGGCGCCGGTCCCTGCTCGTCGGGAACGCGGTGTTCGCCGCCGCCTCGCTCGCCTGCGCCCTCGCCGGGACCGCGCCCGCCCTGTGGGCGGCCCGCGCCGGGCAGGGAATCGGCGCCGCCCTCCTGATCACCGGTTCCCTCGCGTCGATCGCGGCGGCCTTCCCGGACCCGTCGCGGCGGGCGCGCGCCTACGCGCTGATCGGGATCCTGTCGGGCGTCGCGATGGCGCTCGGGCCGACCCTCGGCAGCCTGCTCGCCGCCTGGTTCGGGTGGCGCGCGATCTTCGTCGCGAACGTCCTGCCCTGCGGGCTGATCGCGCCCGCCGTGCCGCGCCTCGTCGGCGAGGGACGGGCGGGAACCGGGATCCCGGTCGATTGGCTCGGGCTGGTCCTCCTGACCGGGGCCCTCGGCCTCGCGGTCGAGGGCTGCTTCCAGCTTCGGGATCCGCTGCGATGCGCCGCCAGCCTGGCGGCCGGCCTCCTGCTCGCCCTGGCCTTCGCCGGCCGGCAAAGTGGCCGGGCCCATCCGCTGATCGCTCCGGCCCTCGTGTCGGACCGCACGGTCAGGGCCGTCATCGTCCTGCTGCTCGCCGTCTCGGCGGGCTACTGGGCCGTCCTGGTGTACCTGCCGGTGTTCCTTCTCGCGGCCTTCGGGCTGGACGCGCAGGCGGCCGGCGTCGCGTTGCTCGCCGCGACGCTGCCGATGCTGGTGCTGCCCCCGATGGGTGGCCGCATGATTCAGACCCTCGGCTGGCGACGCTCGTTCGGCAGCGCCCAGGCGCTCATCGCCGCGGGGAACGCCGTTCTGGTGGGAGCGGCCGTCGTCGATCCCTCGAACCTCGCCGGCGCACTTGCCGGCATGGCGGCGGTCGGAGCCGGAGCGGCCCTCGCGCATCCCCAGCTCTCCGGAGCCATCGTCGCGCTCGCGCCGCCCGAGACGGCAGGCATGGCCTCGGCCGTCACGATGGTGGCGCGTCAGGGCGGGTTCGCGCTCGGCGTCGCGGTCCTCGGCGTGCTGGCGCCGACGGGGCCGGATGGCACGGGATACGCGGCCGTCTTCGGCGTCGCCGCCGCCCTGGGC
>JAEWKL010000856.1 GCA_023386115.1 Pseudomonadota bacterium | reverse complement strand
CCGTCGACCTGGCGGCCGATCTCCTGGACCGAGGAGCCGAGCTCCTCAGCCGCCGCGGCCACGGTGTGGACGTTCGCCGTTGCCTCCTCGGCCGCCGCGGCCACCGCGGTCGACTGGGCCGCGGATTCGGTCGCGGTGGCGCTCATGGTCCGGGCGGCGTCCTGGAGCAGGGAGGAGGCGGAGGCGATCTCCCCGGAGATGCCGCCCACCTCCCGCTCGAACGCGTCGGCGAGGCCGATCAGCATGCGGCGGCGGTCCTGCGACGAGGCGGCAGCGGCGTCCTGCCCGCGCTCCGCATCCTCCACGACCTTGCGGGCCACCATCGCCTTGATCCCCTCGACCGCGCGGGCGACCGCGCCGACCTCGTCGCCCCGCCGCGCCTCGACGAGCCGCGCCTCGACCTCGCCTCGCGCCATCCGGTCCATCGCCGCGATCAGTCGGTTGAGCGGCCGGGTGATGCCGAAGGCCGACACGACCATCGCGAGGATGAAGCCCGCCGCCACGGCGGCGAGGCCGAGCGCGAGGGTCCTCGTCTGCGCCGCACGGGTCTCGGCCGCGAGCGTGGCGGCCTCGTCCGCGACGGCGGCGCCGATATCGTCCGTCAGGCCGCCGAGGGCCGCGGCGACCGTCTTCATGAGGGGATCGACCACCTGCCGCAGATGGGCAGCGGCCCGTGCGGGGTCGCCGGCCTCGATCATCCGGCGCGCCGCCAGGCTCTCGGCGAGGAAGCGCTCCACGATGGCGGCCTGTGCGGCGATCCGGCCCGAGAGGGCCGGCGCCTGCGCCGGCAGCTCCGCCACGATCGGCCGCAGCCGCGCGAGCGAGGCATCGATCTGCGCCAGGGAGGATAGCCGCGCCGTCGTATCCGACGCCAGCGCCCGATCGAGGGCATAGCCGATCTCGAATGCGGACCGCGTCGCGGATTGGGCTTGGGCGAAACCGCGGTTCTCCTGCGCGACGAAACGGTCGTAGCGGGCACCGATGTCGGTCAATCGAGCCGAGGCATACCACAAGGCGCCACCGGCCATGACGCACAGAATTGCGGTGACCGCCGCGATCTTCGCGCCGATCTTCAATCGCGAAAACATCAGGTTCCCTTCCAGACGGAGCCTCTTTTTCCGTGCGAAACGCTAGCAATTTAACTGTTAAACATTACGTATAGGACTCTATTCCCCTCAAGCGCGACGTCATTCGACCGCTCGATCCCGCAGATTTCGCCCGCAGATTTTGCTATTGCAAAACAGCAAAACCCGAGAGGTGTTCGCCTCCCGGGTGAAGTTCCTCCCTGGCGCCGCCGCGTCCGCCGCGTCCGCGACGGCGCGGCCGGCCATTCGGTCAGCGATCGTTCTCGGTGGTGAGTTCGCTCGGATGGATGCCCTTGTCCGGCGCGTCGTCCGGGCGCAGCCGAGCGTCCGGATAGGCGCCGTCGGTCAGTTCCACCCCTGCCGCGACCAGGGCGCCGCGGATCGCGGCCCGCTGCTCGGGCGACGGCGGATAGCGCCCGGCCTCGAATTGGCGGATGCTCTCCGCGGCGACATTGGCGCGCAAGGCCAGATCGTCCTCCGACCAGCCCAGCAGGTCCCGCGCCCGGCGCAGCTGCGCCGCCGTGATGTCGTCTGCGCCGTTCACTGAAGCTCGCCCCCTGCTCTCTCGTGGCTCGTCCCGTCGCGCAATGTCGCGGCGACGCCCTGGCTAACGGTGGGGCTCCGCTTTCGTTGCCACACCGGCAAGCTTTCGCGAGTCGTGCCATATTATGGCCAAGCTTGCCGCATAATTGCAACAGTCGTCGGCAAGATGCCGCGACGAGGCATCCGCGCCCGCGCTCAGGGTTGCGGGCGCGGGGTGCCCTCTCTACGGTCCGCCACCAACACGACCAAGCAAATGGGGAATGCGATGAAGGCGATGCAGGTTGCGCTGGCCGCTGGTGCCGTCGCGCTGTTGGCGTCGGCCACGCAGGCTTCGGCGCAGAACATGATGGGCTACGGCCAGAAGAACCGGGACAAGGCCAACGCGCCGCAATACATCCCGCCGATGAAGGCCCAGGAGAAGGTCTTCCCGCTCGATTCGACCTGGACGGCAGTGAGCCTCAACGGCAAGCCCTTCGCGGGGACCGAGCGGCCGAGCTTCATCATCGACAAGCAGTACCGTGCCCGCGGCTTCGGCGGCTGCAACACCTTTGCGGCGACCGCGTTCCCGCTCAAGGAGCAGCACCTGGCGGTCGGCCCGCTGGCGCTGACCAAGCGCAACTGCGACAAGACGGTCGGCGCCTCCGAGATGCAGTTCCTCACCGCGCTCCGGACCTCGGGCCAGTGGGACCTGGTCGGCTCGCAGCTGGTGATCAAGAGCCAGGCCGGCGAGCTGCGCTTCGATCGCGCGCTCTGAGCCGCCTCGCCCGCCCGAACCCGCTCGACAGGACGGCCACGCTGCGAAGCGTGGCCGTTCTCGCAGGCGCACACGATCGGAATCGATTTACCTCCCCGCTCCAGTGCTTTAAGGCCCTGTCTCGTCCAGCGCGACGGTTCGGGGTCCAGGCCCGCATCGGCACGCGGCCCAATGAGAATGGCGGATGCGAGGAGGAACCGGGATGCGGTCGATGTCGAGGAGAGTGCTGCTCGCGGCGGCGCTGCTGGGGAGCAGCCTGGCCGGCGCGCAGGCGCAGGACAAGGCACCGGTGAAGCTCGGCGCGATCGAGATCCTGACCGGGCCGAACAGCCGCTACGGGATCGCGATCCAGCGCGGCTTCGACCTCGCGCTCGCCGACATCAACAAGGCCGGCGGCGTGCTCGGCGGCCGTCCCCTGGCCATCGCCTACGAGGATTCGGCCGGCGCCAAGGAGCAGGCGCTCAACGCCGCCCGCAAGTTGATCGGCCGCGACAAGGTCCCGCTGATCCTCGGCCCGACCCTGTCGAACGAGATGTTCGCCGCCGGCCCCGTCGCCAACGAGCGCAAGGTGCCGATCGTCGGCACCTCGACCACCGCCAACGGCATCACGGCGATCGGCCCCTACGTCTTCCGCACCTCGCTCCCCGAGGCCGACGTCATCCCGGTGACGCTGAAGACCGCCAAGGACAAGTTCGGCATCAAGCGCGTCGCCGTGATGTACGGCAACGACGACGCCTTCACCAAGTCGGCCTATGACGTGATGAAGGCGTCGCTGGAGAAGCTCGGCATCGAGACCCTGACGACCGAGACCTTCGGCTCGAAGGATTCGGATTTTTCCGCGCAGCTCACCAAGATCAAGGCGCTGAACCCTGACGCGATCGTGCTGTCGGCGCTGGTCGAGGCGGCCTCGGGCATCGAGCTCCAGGCGCGCCAGCTCGGCATTCCCGAGAAGGTGTTCTTCATCGGCGGCAATGGCCTGAATTCCCCTAAGCTCGGCGACATCGCCGGCAAGGCGGCGGACGGCACCCTCGTCGGCAGCCCGTGGTTCATCGGCAAGCCGGACGCGGCCAACCAGGCCTTCGTCAACGCCTTCAAGGACAAGTACGGCGGCGACCTGCCCGACCAGTTCGCGGCCCAGGCCTACGACACCCTGTTCATCATCGCCAAGGCGATCGACGCCGCCGGCGCGCCGGATTCCGAAAAGATCAAGGACGCGCTGATCAAGGTGAAGCATACCGGCGTGATGGGTCCGTTCTCCTTCTCCGACAGCCGCGACCCGGCGGATACGTCGGGCGTGGTGGTGCTGGTGATGAAGGGCGGCAAGTTCCAGCTGCTGCAGTAAGCCGGCGTCGTTCAACGACGTTTCGAAGTAAAGCGCGGGATCTTCTCTCCCGAGTGGGAGAGGGGAACCGCGCCTCGTCTGTCACGCGATGGCGCCAGCCCGTCCCGCGCCCCAGCCTCTCCCGATTGACCCGCCGCGCGATATCGGCCACGTCGCGCCATCGCCATCCTGCTCGGTCCTGACGGCCGGGCCGCAGCGGGCGCCGGGCGCCCCTCGAACTCTTTAAGCCCCATGCTTGAGCAGCAGCTCGTCAACGGCGTCGTGCTCGGCGCGACCTACGCCCTCTTCGCCATCGGCTTCACGCTGATGTTCGGCGTGATGGGCGTGATCAACCTCACCTACGGGGTCTACTTCGCTCTGGGTGCCTTCGCGGCGCTCTGGAGCACGCAGGCGGCCGGCCTTCCGATCTGGGCGGCGCTGCCGGTCGGCGCGCTGGTCGCCGGGCTGATCGCGGTCCTGCTCGACACCCTGCTCCTCACCCGCCTGCGCAAGGCGAAAGCGCCCGAACTCGCCTCCCTGATGGTGACGCTCGGCGCCACGCTCTTCCTCTATGCCGGCATGGCGGCGGCTTTGGGCACCGAGATCCGGCGCTTCCCGGCCGACGTCTTCTCCGGCGGTGCCTACAGCCTCGGCGACGTGCGGGTCGGCACGACCCAGATCCTGATCCTCGCCGCCGCCATCGTCCTGATGCTGGCGCTGCTCGCGCTCGTGCGCGGCTCGCGGATCGGCCTCGCGATCCGGGCAGTGGCCGAGAACCCGGACGCCGCCTCGCTGATGGGCATCAACGGCGCCCTGATGCTGCGGGTGGTGTCGTTCCTGTCCGGCGCCATCGGGGGCGCGGCCGGCGTGCTCGTCGGGCTCAACTTCAACGCCATCCAGCCCTTCATGGGCGAGCACATGATGCTGCGCGGCTTCGCGGTCATCATCGTGGGCGGGCTCGGCGACCTGCGCGGCGCGCTCCTCGCCGGCCTGCTGCTGGGCCTCGCCGAAGTGCTCACCGCCGCCTACCTCTCGTCGACCCTCAAGGACATGATCGCCTTCGCGCTCCTCGTCGCCACCCTGTGGTTCCGTCCGCTCGGCCTGTTCGGCCGCGCCGCCGCCAAGCGGGCTTGAACACCATGTGGGAAGCCCTCGACGATTTCTACTGGACCTACCAGAGCCTGATCCACGGGATCGGGGTGAACGGCATCCTGGCCCTGTCGGTCTACGTGGTGCTGGCGGTGGGCCAGCTCTCCCTCGGCCAGGCCGCCTTCATGGGCGTCGGCGCCTATACGGGCGCCCTGCTGTCGGTGAAGTTCGGCGCGCCCTTCGCCGTGTCGATGGTCGCCGCCGCCCTGGTGCCGGCCGTGCTGGCGCTGATCGTCGGCGGGCCGACCTTGCGGCTCACCGGCGTCTACCTCGCCATCGCGACGATCGGGCTCGGCGAGATCACCCGCATCGTCTTCCTGAACTGGGACTATGCCGGCGGGGCACTCGGCCTCTCCAACATCCCGGAGCGCGGCGGCGTGCCGGCGATCTACGGCACGCTGGCGGTGCTGCTCGTCGGCTTGACGCTGGTGGCGCGCTCCCGCGTCGGCCGGGCCATGGAGGCGATGCGCGAGGACGAGGCCGCGGCCGGCGTGATGGGGGTGAACCTGCCGCGCTACCGGCTGGTGGCCCTCGTCGTCTCCTCCGCCATGGCCGGGGTGGCGGGCTGCCTCTCGGCCCATGTCTCGTCGTTCATCGGCCCGAACGAGTACGGGTTCGAGGCGGCAGTGACGATCCTGAGCTACGCGCTGCTCGGCGGCATCGGCTCGCCGCTCGCACCGGTTTTGGGCTCGACCATCCTGACCCTGCTGCCGGAGGTGCTGCGCCCGCTCGCCGACTTCCGCCTGATGGTGAACGGCCTGATCATCGTGCTCGCCGTCCTCTTCATGCCGCGGGGCATCCTGCCCTGGCGCATCGCCCGGACGGGCTGACGGCCATGGCGCTCCTCACCGTCCAAGGGCTGACCCGCCGCTTCCAAGGCCTCGTCGCGGTCGATGCGGTCGATTTCGCGGTCCAGCCCGGCACCGTCCACGGGCTGATCGGCCCCAACGGCGCCGGCAAGACCACCCTGTTCAACCTCGTCTCCGGGGTGCTGGTCCCCAGCGCCGGCAGCGTGCGCCTCGGCGACCAGCCGCTCGACGGGCTGCCGCCCTACCGGCGCACGGCGCTCGGCCTCGCCCGCACGTTCCAGAACATCCGCATCTTCTCCGAGATGACGGTGCTCGAGAACGTGATGACCGGCCTGCACACGCGGCTGTCGTCCAGCTGGGGCATCCTGCTGCGCAGCCCCGGTTTCCGGGCCGAGGAGCGTCAGGCCAAGGCCAAGGCGCGCGACCTCCTCTCCTTCGTCGGCCTGTCCGAGGCCGCCGACACCCGCGCCGGCGACCTGCCCTACGGCGACCAGCGCCGGCTCGAGATCGCCCGGGCGCTCGCCTGCGAGCCGCGTCTCGTGCTCCTCGACGAGCCCGCCGCCGGCATGAACCCGGCCGAGACCCACGCCCTCCTCGGTCTCCTGCGCCGCCTGCGCGACGAGCGCGGCCTGACCCTGCTGCTCGTCGAGCACGACATGCCCCTGGTGATGAGCCTGTGCGACCGGCTGACGGTCCTGAATTTCGGCCGCCGGATCGCCGACGGCACGCCCGCGGAGGTGCGCGCCCACCCTGCGGTGATCGAGGCCTATCTGGGCACCGGCAGCCACGAGGTCAGCGTGAGCCGGGGACAAGCATCATGACGCGATCGGTCGTGAGCGAGTTGCTCGCCGTGGAGGGCCTGCGCCTCGGCTATGGCCGGGCCGACGTGGTCCACGGCATCGGCCTGACGGTGCGGCGCGGCAGCATCGTGTCGCTCATCGGCTCCAACGGTGCTGGCAAGACCACGATCCTGCGCAGCCTCTCGGGGCTGATGAAGCCCCGGGCCGGCCGGGTGCTGTTCGGCGACGAGGCGCCGGTCGACATCGCCGGCGAGGCCGCCCACCGCATCGCGCGCCGCGGCATCGTGCAGGTGCCGGAAGGGCGCCAGGTCTTCGCCAACATGACGGTGGCCGAGAACCTGCGGCTCGGCGCCTACCACGTGCCGGGGCCGGAGGCCGCCCGCCGCCAGCAGGCGGTCGAGGCGCGCTTCCCACGGCTCGCCGAGCGGCTGCGCCAGCAGGCGGGCTACCTCTCGGGCGGCGAGCAGCAGATGCTGGCGATGGGCCGCGCGCTCATGGCCGAGCCGGTGCTGCTCCTCCTCGACGAGCCCTCGATGGGACTCGCCCCCCTCATCGTCGACGAGATTTTTTCCATCATCGCGTCCTTGCGGGCCGAGGGCCGCACCATCCTGCTGGTCGAGCAGAATGCCAGCGCGGCCCTCGCCATCGCTGATTATGCCTACGTGCTGGAAACCGGGCGCATCCGGCTCCAGGGCCAGGCGGCGGAGATCGCCCGCAACCCGGAGGTGACGGCGGCGTATCTGGGAGTATGAGAGCCGAAGCCCTCACTGCCACACACCCGCCTTCCGTGCCTTCGCGCTCGCCTCCGCCGCCTGCAAGTCCGGCGGGGCGCCCGGCGCCGCCCGTCCGGCGCCGTTGAACAGGACCACCTCCGACAGATCCTGGTCGCCGGCGCGGCAGCGGTAGAGTTCCGCGCCTCCCGCCGGCTGGCATGTCACCTCGCGCCGGCGCAGGTACTGGCGGAACTCGCGCGCGAGCGTGCCACCCTGCCCCTCGACGCCGGCGAGGCGCACGCTCTGCCCGTCGAGGCGCAGGCGGCCGGTATCGATCACCCGCGGCACGCCGCGTAAGGGAGGGGTCGCGGTCGGGCGCTCGCCGGGATTCTGCCAAGCTGGGCGGGGCGCGGCGCGGGT
>JAEWKL010000789.1 GCA_023386115.1 Pseudomonadota bacterium | reverse complement strand
CCCCACGCCCGGCCACCGTGCCGCTCGCCGGATTGACGGTGCTCGCGGTCGACAACGAGCCGGCGATCGTCGACGGGATGCGGGTGCTCGTCGGCAGCTGGGGCTGCGCGCTGCACACCGCCGGCTCGCTGTCCGAGGCCCTGGCCCTGGTGCTCGGCGGATCATTGCGCCCGGACGTGATCGTGGCCGACTACCACCTCGACCAGGGCACCGGCCTCGACCTCATCGCGGGCCTGCGGGCGGCGCTCGCGGCCGACATCCCGGCGGTGCTCCTCACCGCCGACCGCTCGCCGGATGTGCGCGATGCCGCGAGCGCGCAGCGGGTCCAGGTGCTGAGCAAGCCCCTCAAGCCCGCCGCGCTCCGCGCCCTGCTGACCCGGTGGCGCAACCAGCGGGCAGCGGCGGAATAGCGCCTGCTTCTACCGACGGCCCGAGACCGCCGCGCCTTCGGAGGCGTTCGAAGACGCCGGCTCAGCCCGAACGGGCGTCGGCGCTGACGCTCCGGACGCCTTGGCATGAGGACGCCTTGGCATCGACGTGCCGATGCCAAGGTGCGAAAGGATTAGTGCCGCACCCACATGACCCGGGCCATCCAGGCGATCTCCGAGGCCGGGACAATCCGGTCCGGCTCGCCGGGGACCGGCCCGCTCAGCTCGGCGGCCCGGGCGGTGCGCCGCTTCAGCTCGGCGACCATGATGCCGCCATCGCCCAGGCACGTCACCACCCGGTCGCCCTTGCGGATCGCCGCGGTGGGGGAGACCACCAGCACGTCGCCGTCCCGGTAGTGCGGCGACAAGGCGCCGTCCCGGACCTCGATGGCGAAGCAGCGCTCCTGCCCGAGGCCCGGCAGCTCCACCTCCGCCACGGCGCTGCCGTTGCCGGGCAGGCCGTTGGCCCCGATATGGCCCGCCGCGCTCTCGCTGCCGATCAGCGGCACCGCGATGCGGGCCGCCGCGTCCCGCGGCTCGATCAGGTGCAGGAAGTCGTCGAGGGTGGCGCCGGTGGCGGCCAGGATCTTGGCGACCGATTCCGTCGAGGGCCAGCGCTTGCGCCCGTCGGGGCTGACTCGTTTCGAGCGGTTGAAGCTCGTTGCGTCGAGCCCGGCGCGTTTGGCGAGGCCAGACGCCGTCAGGTTGTTGCGTTGGGCGAGGTGATCGATGGCGGACCAGATTCGGTCATGGGACAGCATGGGGGCCTGGCCTGACGCGGTGGGCGTTCACCACCGAACTAACAAATGTAAACTACCGAACCCCTGACGAAAGGCAACGGGCGTTGCCGGCCCGCGCTCCGGCGGCTATCGCTCGCCAGCACCCTGCCGAGGAGGTCTGCGGCGCCCATGACCCTCATCTACAAGATATGCCCGACAGCCCTGTGGCGTGAAGCCGAGGTTGCCGGCCGTTTCGACGGCGCGCCCGTCGATCTGGCGGATGGCTTCATCCACTTCTCGACGGCCACCCAGGCTCCCGAGACTGCGACCAAGCACTTCTCGGGACAGGATAATCTTCTTCTCATCGCGGTCGAAGCGGAGGCGCTGGGAGAGGCCCTGCGCTACGAGCCGTCCCGCGGCGGCGCCCTGTTTCCGCACCTCTACGGGCCGCTGCCGCTCTCCGCCGTCCGGAGCGTCGCACCATTGCCGACCGGACCTGGTGGAGTTCATATTTTTCCAGATTTAACAGGGGCTTGATCTTGCTATCGACCGTCTTCCCGCTCGTCCGCCCCCTGTTGCACGCTCTAGATCCCGAGACCGCCCATAGCCTTACTGTTAGGGCAATGGCATCTCTTCCCTTACAGCATGCGGCTGCCGATGATCACCGTCTCTGCGTAACGATTATATCGAGGACTTTTTCCAACCCGATCGGCCTTGCGGCGGGGTTCGATAAGGGCGCACAGGCCCCGGACGCGCTGCTCGGGCTCGGATTCGGCTTCGTCGAGGTCGGCGGCGTGGTGCCCCGGCCACAGCCGGGCAACCCGCGCCCGCGGGTCTTCCGGCTGCCGGAGGACGGGGCGGTCATCAACCGCTACGGGCTCAACAGCGAGGGGTTGGCGGTGGTGCGGGCGCGCCTTGCGGCCCGACGCGGCCGGCCGGGTGTCGTCGGGGTCAATATCGGGGCGAACAAGGACTCGACCGACCGGCTGGCCGACTACGTCGCCTGCACCCGGGGCCTCGCCGGCCTCGTCGACTTCATCACCGTCAACGTCTCCTCGCCCAACACCCCGGGCCTGCGCGATCTCCAGGGGGAGGCGTTCCTCGACGACCTGCTCGCCCGGATCATCGCGGCCCGCGACGAGACGGCGCCGGGCACGGCGATCCTCCTCAAGATCGCCCCGGATATCGGCCTCGACGGACTCGACGCGATGACCGCCACGGCGCAACGCCGCGGCGTCGACGCCCTCGTCGTCTCCAACACCACCGTGGCGCGGCCGGCGAGCCTTGCCGGGGCGGCCAGGGGGGAGACCGGTGGCCTGTCCGGCCGACCGCTCTTCTCACCATCGACCCGGCTCCTCGCCGAGACCTATCGGCGGGTCGGGACCGCGCTGCCGCTGATCGGCGTCGGCGGCGTCGACTCGGCGGAGGCCGCCTGGATCAAGATCCGGGCCGGCGCCAGCCTCATCCAGCTCTATTCCGCCCTGATCTATGCGGGTCCCGGTCTCGTCGGGGAGATCAAGGCCGGGCTGCTGCGCCGGATGGAGGCTGAGGGAATTGAGAGCTTGGCGGGTCTCGTCGGGCGCGACGCGGCGGAGCTGGCCCGCTCGGCGTGAGGCGCCGACCTGCGAGGGTATCGGCGACGACGCCCGTTCGGGCCGAGCCGGCGCCGTCGAACGGGTCCGTTC
>JAEWKL010000745.1 GCA_023386115.1 Pseudomonadota bacterium | reverse complement strand
TCCTGGTGCGGGCCGCCATCGTCATGGGGCTCGTCGTCGCCGTGGTCCTGGCCGGACGGCTCGCGGGCCCGGCGGCGGCGGGACTCCTCGCCTTCGCCCCCGTGGTGATGGTGAGCCTGGCGGTGATCCTGCATCCGCGCATCGGCGGGGCGGCGATCGCGACGGTGCTGGTGCTGAGCCTGCCGGGGCTCCTCGGCTTCGTGGCGGCGCTCGCCGTCCTCGCCCTCACGGTCGAGCGGCTGGGTCCGGCCCTTGCCTTGTCGCTCGCCCTCCTGACCAATCTGGGCTGGAATGGCGGGATCCTGCTGACGAGCCGCCGAAACCGCACTCCGTCCCTTGCCCCTTCCCCGGAGACCGATTGAGATGACAACCGTTCGCGACGATCTCGAGCGCCGCCTCGCCCTGATCGCGGCGCCGGCGAGCCGACACGTCTTCACGAAGCTCTATCCGGAGGCCGCCCGCGCCGCCGCCGACGCGACTGACGCGCGGCGCAAGGCCGGCCTGTCGCTCGGCGCCCTCGACGGCGCCATCGTGTCGATCAAGGACCTGTTCGACGTGCAGGGCGAGGCGACGACCGCCGGCTCGTCGCTCCGGCGCATGGCCGAGGCCGCGCTCCAGGACGCACCCGTGGTCGCGCGCCTGCGCCGGGCCGGCGCGGTGATCGTGGGCAAGACCAACATGTCCGAGTTCGCCTTCTCGGGCCTCGGCCTCAACCCGCATTGGGGCACACCGGGCAACGCCGCCGATCCGAGCCTGGTGCCGGGCGGCTCGTCCGCCGGCGCCGGCGTCTCGGCGGCGCTCGGCACCTCCGACATCGCCATCGGCACTGATACCGGCGGCTCGGTGCGCATTCCGGCGGCGCTCAACGGCGTCGTCGGCTTCAAGCCGACCGCCCGCCGGGTGCCCCTCGCCGGGGCCTTCCCGCTCTCGCCCTCGCTCGATTCGATCGGGCCGCTCGCCCGCTCGGTCGAGGCCTGCGCAGCGGCCGACGCCGTCATGGCGGGCGAGGAGTATCACCCCCTCCGGCCGGCGCCCTTGCGCGACCTGCGGATCGGCGTGCCCCGCGGCCTCCTGTTCACCGAGACCGACCCGCTGGTGGCGCAGGCCTTCGAGGCCGCCCTGTCCAGCTTGAGCGGGGCCGGCGCCCGCATCCACGACACCGGATTCGACGACCTCCTCGCCCGCATGGCCGAGGCGACGGCGGCGGGCCCGATCGCCGCGGTCGAGGCGGCGGAGATCCACGCCGACTGGCTCGACGCCGAGGCCGCTGCCTTCGATCCGCGGGTCCATGCCCGCATCGCCCGCGGCCGCACCGTGACGGCCGCTTCCTATATCCGGATGATGCGTGAACGCGCCGCGCTGATCGAGGCCGGCGACGAGCGGCTGACGCCCCTCGACGTGCTCGCCCTGCCGGCGACCGCCATCCCGGCGCCGCGCATCGCCGCCGTCGCGGAGGACGACGCGGAATTCACCCGCCTCAACCTCCTGATGCTGCGCAACACGATGGTCGGGAACCTGTTCGACCTCACCGGCATCTCGCTGCCGCTGGCGGGCCATGCGAAATCGGTCGGCCTGATGCTGCTGGCGCGCCGCGGCCAGGATCGGCGGCTCCTGGAGATCGCGGCGGGGGTCGAGGCGGCGTTGCAAAGCTGACGCTCCACGATCGCTGCCGGCGGGTTTCCCGTCATCGTCCTCCTGCCGGGCTCCGCTGCGCGGTCCCGGCATGATCTGGACCATGTCCCGACGGTCATAGTTCGATACACGGACCGACGCTCCGGAACGTCCTCGACGACGTCCCTGCATCACACACAGGAAAGCGACAAAAAATGCCGCGGGTCGATGACGGCCCGCGGCACTCGCAATTCGTGCGAACCTTGGAAGACTACGCCGCCTGACGGCCGAGATGCGCCGCCACGGTCGAGACCCGCGAGCCGACCATCTTGACGGCATCGCGCAGTTCTTCACCGCTCACGCCGAATTGGCCGGCCCAGTAGGCGCGATCGTCCGGGCAGTGGATGTCGATGTGCTGTGCGAAGCGCGGCTTGAGAACGTCCTGAGAAGCGGACATGATCGTTTCCTGAACTTGTCGAGTGTACCAGTCACCGCTGGCACGGGACGCGTGGCGTCATGTATCGGGAGAACGCTCGATTCTGGGAAAAGTTGCCGGGTCAGCATCCGTGCTGCTGCGGCAATCGCGCGCCGGAACGCTGGCGGGACGCGACGGAGGCTGCTACCCGCAGGGCCGCGATTCCTCATCGGAAGGACCCGACCATGCGCCGTCCCGGCCCTGCCCTCCTGCCCGCCCTCGCAGCCCTGATGCTCGCGGCCGTGCCGCTCGCCGGCTCCGCGCTCGCCCGCGAGATGCCGACCACGGCGACGACGGCGCCGGCCTCCGCCCGCAAGGCCAACGTGGTGATCCTCGCCACCGGCGGCACCATCGCGGGTGCCGGGGCGGATGCCAGCAACAGCGCCACCTACCAGGCCGCCAAGGTGCCGGTGGACAAGCTGATCGCCGCCGTGCCCAGCTTGAGCGAACTGGCGAATGTCCGCGGCGAGCAGGTGTTCCAGATCGCCTCCGAGAGCTTCACCAACGCCCAGCTGGTGCAGCTCGGGAAGCGCGTCTCGGCCCTCCTGAAGCAGGACGACGTCGACGGCGTGGTGATCACCCACGGCACCGACACCCTGGAGGAGACCGCCCTCTTCCTCAACCTCACGGTGAAGAGCGACAAGCCGATCGTGGTCGTCGGCTCGATGCGGCCCTCCACCGCCCTCTCGGCCGACGGCGCCCTCAACCTCGCCGACGCGGTCGCCACCGCGGCGAGCCCTGCCTCTCGGGCCAAGGGCGTGCTGGTGACGATGAACGACGAGATCCAGTCCGGGCGCGACGTGACGAAGCGCGTCAACATCAAGCCGAGCGCGTTCTCGAGCCAGTGGGGCCCGCTCGGCATGGTGGTCGAGGGCAAGACCTACTGGTTCCGCGCGCCGGTGAAGCGGCACGGCACGTCGTCGGAGTTCGACATCGACACGATCGACACGCTGCCGGAGGTCGCGATCGTCTACGGCTCGGGCAACATGAACCCGGCGCCCTACACCGCCGCCGTGCAAGGAGGCGCCAAGGCGATCGTGCATGCCGGCACCGGCAACGGCTCGGTGGCGGGCTACCTCGTCGATACGCTCAAGGATCTGCGCGCCAAGGGCACGCTCATCATCCGCTCCTCGCGCGTCGGCGACGGCTTCGTGCTCCGCAACGCCGAGCAGCCCGACGACCAGTACGATTGGATCGTGGCCCACGACCTCAACCCGCAGAAGGCCAAGATCCTCGCCGCCGTCGCCTTGACGAAGACCAGCGACGCCAAGGAGCTGCAGCGGATCTTCTGGGAGTACTGAGCGGTCTTGCCGACCTGAACCATCCACTCTGTCCCATTCACGACCTCATCCTGAGGTGCCCGGCCGATCGCAGATCGGTTGGGCCTCGAAGGAGACCTCCAGAGACCGCCGGGATGTCTGGAGGCCTCCTTCGAGGCTGCTGCAAGCAGCAGCACCTCAGGATGAGGTTGCGGGTGGGGCGAGACGGATGCGCGTGAGATCGTTCATATCCGTCGAATAGGTCTGAGGATCGATCGGTTGTCGCAAAACTGCGCGGTCTCGCGTGAGGCAGACAGCCGCGCCATTGTGACCCCGACCCCCGATCATGACACGCCGCCCGCCCCCGTCGAGGCGCGCGGCAGCGCACCCCCGATGCGCCGCGCAAGCTGGACAAGCCCCGCCCGATCCTGCCACTCTCCCGCGAAACAACATTTCGCAGGGTGGAAACGTCGATGATCAGCGCGAAGTTGAACGGGCGCCGGGTGCTCGTCACCGGCGGCGCCTCCGGGATCGGGCTTGCGGCCGTCACGCTCTTCGCCCGCTGCGGCGCCGAGGTGATGCTCAACCACCTCGCCGAGGATGCCCGTGGGCCCGACGCCGCCGCGCGGCTCTCCGCCGAGGGGCTGAAGGTCCGGGCGCTCCCCGGCACCGTCTCGGTGCCCGGCGAGGCCGAGGCGATGGTGGCGCGCGGGATCGAGGCGCTCGGCGGCCTCGACGTGCTCATCAACAATGCCGGCACCCCGGCCTCGACCACGCCGATCGACTTCGCCGACCTCGACGCGATGACGGAGGAGTTCTGGCAGACGATCCTGTCGACCAACCTGATCGGTCCCTATCGCTGCGCCCGCGCGGCGGCGCCCGCCCTCCGTCAGGCCAAGGGCGCCATCGTCAACACCGCCTCGGTGGCCGGGCTCGGCCAGCGCGGCTCCAGCGTCGCCTATTCGGCGAGCAAGGCGGGGCTGGTGAACCTCACCCGCAGCCTCGCCCGGGCCCTCGCCCCGGATGTGCGGGTCAACGCCGTGGCGCCGGGCCTGGTCGAGACGCCGTGGACCGAGAACTGGCCGGCGGCGCGCAAGGCCGAATCCGTGTCGCGGACCCTGCTCGGACGCATGGCCAAGCCTGAGGACATCGCCGAAGCCATGCTGTTCCTCGCCGCCGGCGGGGCCTACGTCACCGGCCAGACCCTGGTGGTCGACGGCGGCATGCTCTGAGGGAGGTCCCCATGTCGCGCAAGACCGTCATCACCTGCGCCCTCACCGGCTCGTTCGACACCGCCTCGAAGAACCCGGCCGTGCCGGTGAGCCCGCAGGCCATCGCGCAATCGGCCCTGGAGGCCGCGAGCGCCGGCGCCGCGATCGTCCACATCCACGTCCGCGATCCTCAGACGGGCAAGCCCAGCATGGAGCTGTCCCTCTATCGCGAGGTGGTGGAGCGCATCCGCGAGAAGAATGCCGACGTCGTCCTCAACCTGACCACCGGGGCCGGCGGCCGCTACGTCGCCGGCGATCCGGACCCCGCGGTGGCGGGCCCGGGCACCACCCTCGCCTCGCCGGAGGCGCGCACCCGCCACGTCACGGCGTTGCGGCCCGAGATCTGCACCCTCGACGTCGCGACGATGAATTTCGGCGAGCACGCCTTCATGAACACGCCCGCCCATCTGCGGGCGATGGCGGCGCTGATCCGCGAGGCGGGAGCGAAGCCCGAGATCGAGGTGTTCGATCTCGGCCAGATCGAGCTCGCCCGTCACCTCCTGGCGGAAGGCCACCTCGAGTCCCCGCCGATGTTCCAGATCTGCCTCGGCATCCCGTGGGGGGCACCGGCGACGCCCGAGACCCTGCTGCAGATGCGCGACCGCCTGCCCCGGGACGCGGTGTGGTCGGCCTTCGGCATCTCCCGGGCCGAGTTCCCGATGGTGGCGCTCGCCGCCACCGCCGGCGGCCACGTCCGGGTCGGGCTCGAGGACAACCTCTACCTGTCGCGCGGGCAGCTCGCCCCGAGCAACGCGGCCCTGGTCGAGAAGGCCGTGAGCCTGCTCGCCCATCTCGACTGCGCCCCCGCCAGCCCGGCCGAGGCGCGGGCGATCTTCGGCCTCGCCGCCTGAGTCGAGAGCGTGGCCGAAACGCCACGCTCACGGACCGTTTTCCTGCCGCACCCATCCCTGCCCTACATGCGACCCGACGATCCGGCCGAGTTCGCTGGCGGCATGCCTGCGGGCAGACGGCCGGAATCGGGGCAGGTTGCAGTTCCGCCGTAAAGATTCCGCAGACGACGGGGATGTAGCATCGCCCCACAGGCGGGCATGAAATGCCGGAAAGGGGAGCCGCGGCGGGTCCGATGTCCCGAGGCCCGCGGCCCCCGAAGGAGTATTTGGGATGATCGGAAGCGGTTACGGGAGGGCCCTGATCGCCGCGGGCCTCGCGGTGCTGGCGGGCGGCGCGCAGGCCGCGCAATGCGGCAACTCGGCCGCCGGGTTCGAGGCCTGGAAGCGGGAATTCGCCGACGAGGCCCGCGGGCGCGCCAGCCCTGCCGCCATCTCGGCCCTGATGGGCACCTCGTACTCGTCGCCCACCATCGCGGCGGACCGGGGCCAGAAGAGCTTCAAGCTCTCCCTCGAACAGTTCATGGCCAAGCGCGGCGCGGCGTCGATCATCTCCCGCGGCCGGGCGATGCGGCGCTCGCAAGCCGCCCTGTTCGACTCGATCGAGCAGCGCTACGGCGTGCCCGCGGGGCCGCTCCTCGCGATCTGGGGCATGGAGACGGCGTTCGGCGCCGTGAAAGGCAACGTCAACACCCTCTCGGCAGTGGCGACCCTGGCCTATGATTGCCGCCGCTCGGCCTACTTCACCGACCAGCTCTACGCCGCCCTGGCCCTGGTCGATCGCGGCGTGCTCACCGCGAACACCCGCGGCGCCGCCCATGGCGAGATCGGCCACACTCAGTTCCTGCCGAAGAACGTCCTGAACTACGGCACCGGCGGCAGCCTCGACAACGCGTCGGTGGCGCTCAACTCCACCGCGAACTTCCTCAAGGCCCATGGCTGGCGCGCCGGCGCCGGCTACCAGCCCGGCGAGCCGAACTTCGCGGCGATCCAGGGCTGGAACGCCGCCTCCGTCTATCAGCGCGCCATCGCGATCATCGGCGCCAAGATCGACGGGGAGTGATCGAGAGGTGAGCGGCGACCCCGGGGAGACGCGTCTCCCCGGGGTCGCCGCTCACCTCTC
>JAEWKL010000733.1 GCA_023386115.1 Pseudomonadota bacterium | reverse complement strand
GTGCCCCCGTTTCCGGAACTGCATCGCCCCCCAGCCCCGCCCCCGAGCCGCAGGCCTTCGACCCCGAGGGGCTCGAGGACCGGCAGCACCGGCTGTCGCAGGGCCATGTCGACGTGGTCCAGGCCGTGATGATGCGCGATGGGACGAGCCTGCTCGTCGTCGAGCAGCGCGAGCGCCCGAAGGGCGAGGGCTACGCCGTCACCGGAACCCTGCGAGACCTGCGCCGGGGCACGCGCCGCACGCTCTTCTCGGACCTGCCCTACAAACGCTTCTCCCCGGTGCGGCTGAGCCGCGATCGGCGCACCCTCTCGTTCCTCTCCGGGAACGGCTTCACCGAGGTCGACCTGACGAAGGGCACCTCGCGCCACGTCCGGGTCGAGGCGGAGGCCGGCCACGACCCGGCGGCGCGCCTCGCGGCGAGCTTCGACCAGTATTGGCGCCTGACACGGGCGAAGTTCCTCGATCCCGGCATGCACGGGGTCGATTGGGACGCGGTGCGGATCCGCTACGCCCGCTTCCTTCCGGCCCTGGCCGATGCCCGCGACCTCGCCGAGCTCCTGTCCGAGATGGCGGGCGAGCTCGACGCCTCGCATACCCGCGCCGCCTTAGGCCCCAGCGTGCCGCCGGGCGAGGAGACCGCCTCCCTCGGCCTCTACGACGATGCGACGTTCTCCGGCCCCGGCATGCGGGTGGCGGCGATCCTGCCCGCTGGCCCCTTCGATGCCGGCGACACGCGGCTCGCCCCCGGCGACGTGATCACGGCGATCGACGGCGAGGCTGTGCCGGAAGAGGGCGGCCTCCGCCGCCTGCTGCGCGGCGCGAAGGACCGGCGGGTCGAGGTGACGTTCGTCAAGCCGGACGGGACCGAGCTGCGCGAGCGGCGCGTGCCGGTGAGCCTGGAGCGCGAGCGCGACCTCGCCTTCGAGCGCTGGCGGCGGCAGCGCCGGGACGCGGTGGCGGCCCGCTCCTGCGGCCGCCTCGGCTACGTCCATGTGCGGGCGATGAACGCCGCCTCCTACCGAAGCACCGTCGCGGAGGTGTTCGGCCGCTTCGGCCGGACCGAGGGACTGGTGGTCGACGTGCGCTTCAACGGCGGCGGCAACCTGCACAACCAGCTGCTGACGATGCTGTCGGGGCGACCCTACCTGACCTTCGCGCCCCGCTCCGGGCCAGTCCAGAGCGACCCGCGCGACCGCTGGAGCCGCCTGTCCGCGGTGCTGATGAACGGCGCAAGCTATTCCGACGCCTCGATCTTCCCGCAGGGCTACCACGATCTCGGCATCGGCCCCCTCGTGGGCGAGCCGGTGGCCGGCACCGGCACCTTCGTCTGGTGGGTGGACTCCCCGCTCGTGCCCCGCCTGACCTACGGCCTGCCGCAGATCGCCCTCCACCGAACCGACGGCACCCGGCTCGAGAACACCGACGTGCTGCCGGACCTCACGGTCCCGGCCGATCCCGCCGCCTGGACCGAGGGCCGCGACCCGCAGCTCGACGCGGCGGTGGACCGGCTGCTCGGTGGGACGGGCGGAGCCTGCCGGCCGGCGAGCGCGGCGGCGACACCGCACTGAGGCGAAGGGCGCGGGTTCACGCGGCCTGGGAGAGGCTGCCGAAATACGCGCGCCAATCGTAGAGCGGCAGTTGCTCGACCCTGCGGATATGGGAGGCCAGCGTCTCCGTCTCGAGCGTGATCGCCTCTCCCGTAGGCCAATAGGTCACCGCCAAAGCGGTCTTGTGGTAGCGCAGGAAGGGCCGCGCCTCGGCGCGGTTCGGCCGATCGGCCTTGCAGAAATCGGGATGGGTATGCCGCCACGCCGAGGGCGCCTGGTCATCGGCGTAGGACCGCAGCACGCTCAGCCACTCCCTGTCCTCCGTTCGGGTGACGGCCGTCACGACCGATTGGGTCAGGAGGAAGCGGCACAGGGTCTCGGGACAGTCGATCTCCCGGGACTTGATGCCGTGATAGATCATGCCGGCCAGGACGTTCGTCGGAATCGTATGCTCCTGGCGCAGCAGGTGCCGGTGCAGCCCTCCCGACCTCGCCAGGGCGACGATGCCGCCGCTGCGATACAATGCGCCCAGGCAGTGGCGGTGGACGTGAAGCTCAAGCTCGTTGTGAAAGTGCCGAATCTTCATCGACACGGAGTTGGTCGCGGTTCCCCGCCCGGTCGCCTCGGCTTCGCTCAGACAGGCCGATGCCACCCGATAGATCGTCTCGACGCAGTTCCTCACCCGCGCACGACGGATCGGATCCGCGGCCATTTCGTCGATGCGGCGCAGACAATCGTCCGGCGTATCAGACCCGGTCAACGGGTAACGCCGGGTGAGCCTCGGTCCGCGCGACATTCAGGAATCTCCTGTTCACCGTTTTTGTTTCTAAGAAGAAACACCTGAAAAAGATTTAATCGGCCTCTTCAAAATCCGGCGCCGACGCTGAACTCAGGGAGGTCATACGAAATCCGGGAGATGGTAAACGACTCATCGGCAGCCATGAGCCGACCGGCCGAGGAATGATTGCGATCATGGTGCACGTAATACCAACGGTCGAAAGAAAACAACCTTTGGTTCCGTTCTCGAATTTTCGCCAAGCCTCTGGCTTAGCGTCGAAAATTGGAGATGGATCAACGGCCTGATGCGTCTGCATCTTAGGCCGTTGGTATAATTTGCGAATATTCATATTTATCGATTAAATCTCCGCTCATACCCTCGCGCTTTCGCATCGCCACGTCGATGCGCAAGCGTCCGGCGCCTCAGCGCCGACGCCCGTTCG
>JAEWKL010000281.1 GCA_023386115.1 Pseudomonadota bacterium | reverse complement strand
GGCCGGCCCGCCGACGAGCAGGTCCCGCGCGACTGACCGCCCGCGGGACGAAGCGAGCGGCGCGGGGCAATTCTGCTTATATTCTTGTTTCTGCATCGTTTTCTCTGCCGACCGGTGACCGCTCCGGCGAATGATGCTGAGCCGCCGCGTGACACGGGGCGCCCGACCCGCTACTCGCGAAGTCAAGGTTCCTCGATCTCACGGCACCCGACATGGCCCGACGTCCCCTGCGCATCGGCACCCGCGGCAGCCCGATGGCCCTCGCCCAGACCGGGATGGTGCGCGACCGCATTGCGGCGGCCCATCCCGACCTCGCCGAGCCCGGCGCGATGGAGCTCGTCGTCGTCACCACGGTGGCCGACAAGGTGCTCGACCGGCCGCTCTCCGAGATCGGCGGCAAGGGCCTGTTCACCAAGGAGCTGGAGCAGGCGCTCCTCGCCGACGAGGTCGACCTCGCCGTCCACTCGATGAAGGACGTCGAGACCTGGCTGCCGGACGGCCTCGTCATCGCCTGCATCCTGGAGCGGGACGACCCGCGCGACGCCTTCCTGTCGCCGCATGCGAGCCGGCTGGCCGATCTCGCGCCCGGCAGCCGGGTCGGCACCTCCTCCCTGCGCCGCGGCGCCCAGGTGCTGATGCGCCGGCCCGACCTCCGGATCGTGCCCTTGCGCGGCAACGCCAACACCCGGATGAAGCGGCTGCAGGAAGGCACCTGCGACGCCACCCTGCTCGCCATCGCGGGGCTCGAACGGCTCGGCCTCGCCGACCGCGCCCAGGAGATCCTGCCGGTGAGCGAGATGCTGCCGGCGGTGGCGCAAGGGGCGCTGGGCATCGAGTGCCGGGCCGGCGACACGGCCTTGATCGAGCGCCTCCAGGCCGTCGCCTGCCCCCGCACCACCATCGCGGTCGGAGCCGAGCGGGCCCTGCTGGAGGAGCTCGACGGCTCCTGCCGCACCCCGATCGCGGCGCTCGCCCAGATCGACGGCGACCGCCTGACTCTCGACGGGCTGCTGTTCCTGCCCGACGGCAGTGCCCACTGGGCCACCCACCGCACCGGCTCCACCGCGGATGCCCTGGCGATCGGGCGCGAGGCGGGCGCGGAGCTGAAGGCGAAGGCGGGCGAGACCTACCGGGCGAAGCTGCAGTAGCAGACGCCCTCAGCAGGCGGCGGCCCCCGGATCCGCGCCCGCCGGGCGAGCCCTGACCCGCGGCCCCCCGGGAGAAGGACCGCCCGCGGCGACTCCGCCGCCCCGCCGCTTGACCGCGTAGGAGGCGGCATCGGCCCGCCGGACCAGGTCGTCGAGATTCGCTGCGTGCGACGGCGCGCAGGCGAAGCCTAAGCTCAGGCCGACGCTGACCGTCTCGCTGCCGAGATGATAGGGCGCGCTGAGGGCGTGGACGATGCGGCGGGCGAGGCTCTCCGCCTCCTCCGGGTGCCGCAGGCCGGGCTGGAGCACCACGAACTCGTCCCCACCCGTCCGGGCCGCCAGGGCGGGGGCATCCACGAGCAGGCGCAGCCGCGCGGCGAGTTCCTGCAGCAGGGCGTCACCGGCCGCGTGGCCGTAGCGATCGTTGACCGGCTTGAAGCCGTCGAGGTCGAAGCAGTGGACCGCCACGCTGTCGTGCTCCGTCCCGGGCAGGTTGCGGAACGCCTCGCACAGGCCGAGCCGGTTCGCGAGCCCGGTCAGGGCGTCGCTGCGGGCGAGCCTCGCCATGTCGAGGCGCAGTCGGATCTGCCGGATGGCGGTGCGGTGGGCGGAGAAGACGGTCTGCAGGGCCCCGAGGAGGAAGAGGCTGAACATCGTCGCCAGGATGTCGTGCGGCATGCTCCCGAACCAGGCGGCCGAGACGATCGCCGGCAGGGCCGCCAGCAGCAGCGCGCCGGCCGCCATCACTGGCCGGCCGAAGAGGTGGGTGACGACACCGGAGCAGTAGCCGAAGAGCAGCCCGGTCGCGAGCATCTGCAGGTCCATGCGCGGCTGCGCGAAGACCGCGCCGGCGAGCGCGCCGACCGAGGAGGCGACCGCGAAGATGGTCAGGACATGCCCCCGTTCCCAACGGCGGGCCTCCCTCAATGCGAGCGGCCCGCCCTCCAGCCGCCGCATCTGGCGGAGGACGAGCGCGAGCCTGCACCCCGACGCCAGGACACCGCTCGCCACCGCCGCGAACAGGATGGTGTGGCCGAGGGCCAAGGCCACGAACAGGCCCACGCCCGCCAGGGTGACGCCCATGACGGTCGTCGGCATGCCGGTGCCCGCGAGATCGGCGACAAGCGCGACGTAGATGTCGTCCGATTCAACGCCTGCGTGCATCCGCCCGATGTCCGGCCCGTTTCCCGCTCGTGACGGAAACACCGGATCTATGACGAATCCGACAATGATCCCGGCGATCGAGGGCCTTTTCCCCACTTCGCCCCTACGTCAGGCGTGCAGACAAGCCTTATCGTCCAGACATACTCTTGCTCTAGACTAGTACCGGCACGGCCCGCTGCGTGCCCACCCCGAAGACCCGCTTGTAGCGCTCGACCTCGTCCTCCGGTCCCAGCGCCTTGGTGGGGTTGTCGGACAGCTTCACGGTCGGGTGGCCGTTGGCCGAGATGACCTTGCAGACGATCGAGATCGGGTCGAGGCGGCCGTCAGGGGCGAGGCCGCGGAAATCGTTGGTGAGCAGGGTGCCCCAGCCGTAGCCGATGCGCAGGCGGCCGTGGAAGTGGCGGTGGATCCGCTCGATCACGTCGACGTCGAGCCCGTCGGAGAAGATCGCCAGCTTCTCCCGCGGGTTGCGGCCATGCCGGGTCCACCACCGGATGGCCTCTTCGCCGCCCTCGATCGGGTCCTTCGAATCGATGCGGATGCCGGTCCAGTCGGCCATCCAGGCGGGCCCGCGCTCGAGGAAGCCGGTGGTGCCGTAGGTATCGGGCAGGATCACCAGCAGGTTGCCGGCATAGTCCCGCTGCCAGTCGGCGAGCACCAGGTAGGGCGCGCGGGCCAGCTCCTCTTCCGTCTCGGCCAGCGCCGAATAGACCATCGGCAGTTCGTGCGCGTTGGTGCCCACCGCCTCGATGTCGTGGCGCAGCGCGATGAGGCAGTTCGAGGTGCCGAGGAAGCTGGTGCCCAGACCCTCGATCATCGCCTCGACGCACCAATCCTGCCACAGGAAGCCATGGCGGCGGCGTGTGCCGAAATCGGCGATCGACAGGCCCGGCAGGGTCTTCAACCGCTCGATCTTCTCCCAGATGCGGGTCATGGCACGGGCGTAGAGCACCTGAAGCTCGAACTTGCCCATGCCCTTGAGCACGCCGCGGGAGCGCAGCTCGTTGAGGATGGCGAGTGCCGGCACTTCCCACATCGTGGTCTCGATCCACGGGCCGTGGAAGGTGAGCACGTATTGGCCGTCCTGCTTCTCCAGCAGGTAGTCGGGGAAGCGGAAGTTCTCGAGCCAGTCCATGAAGTCCGGCGAGAACATCTGGCGGCGGCCGTAGAAAGTGTTGCCGCGCAGCCAGGTGGATTCGCCGCGGGTGAGCCGCAGCGACCGGCAATGATCGAGCTGCTCGCGCAACTCGCCCGGGTCGATCAGGTCGGCCAGCCGCACCCGGCTGGTGCGGTTCTGGATGCCGAAGGTGACCGAGACGTTCCGGTGGCGCCGGAAGATCGTCTGGGCCATCAGGAGCTTGTAGAAATCCGTATCGAGCACGGAGCGGATGATCGGGTCGATCTTCCAGGTGTGGTTGTAGACCCTGGTCGCGAGATCGAGCATCGCCCGTGCCTGCCTGCTTCAGGGCCGCCTCCTGCGGGCGGCCGGACCATCGCCCCTCGGGCGGGGCGACGGAGGGTGCGAAGCCGGCACGGTTCGGGCCGCCGAGTCAAGCATCAAGCTCGAGCGTCGGCCCTGTCTCATGCGCAATCCTCAGCGGGCGCCGAGGTCGACCGCCTTCTTCTCGGTCTTCGGCGACTCGCCGGTCACCGCCGCCTTCACGTAGCCGTAGAGGTGCAGCATCGTGGCGTTGGGGCTGTCCCAGTACTCGCCCTTCTCGGGGTGGACGCGGATCAGCGCGATCGACGGGTCGTCCTTGCCGCCGGGGAACCAGGTCTTCAGGCCCTCGCTCCACTTGGCCTCGATCTGCGCCTTGTCGCGCACGATCTCGGCCTTGCCCGACACCGAGACGTAGTTCTGGTTCGACGGATCGGCATAGGCCAGGTTGACCTGGTTGTCGCGGCCGATCTCGTTGGTCACCGGCGCATCCTGCTTGACGAAGAACCAGAGGTCGCCGTTCTCGTCCGCGTCCTGGTTCCACATCGGGCGGCTGCGCAGCTGGCCGTCGGAATCGGCCGTGGTCATCATCGCGACCTTCACGTCCTTGATCATCGCGAAGAGCTTCTTTGCGCCCTCATGGTCGCGGTGGCTGCCCTGATGCATCTCGTCGATCTCCCTTGAACCCGTGACGAGCGGGCGGACCCGCTCGAAGCTGCACGTCAACGGACGATGCCGGCTTTGGTTTCGGTTCCCTGCCTCCGAAACTCGGCCGTGAATTCCGGTGCGAGCGGCTCGCCGGAACCGGACCGGACGACTATCTGTGCGGCCAGGCCGGCGGCGTCACGCCGCCGCGATGCGGGACGGAGAGACCCTTCGATGAAGATCAGCGCGCGCAACCAGCTCGACGGCAAGGTCGTCGAGGTCAAGAAGGGCGCCACCACTGCCCATATCCGGGTCGAGCTCGCCGGCGGGCAGGTCGTCACCGCGGCGATCACCAACGAATCCGCCGACGAGCTGGGGCTGGCTCCCGGCAAGACCGTGAAGGCGGTGATCAAGTCCAGCGACGTGATGATCGCGACGGACTGACCGCCCGATGCGACCCGACCGGCGCTCCCTGCTCATCGGCTCGGCGGCCCTCGCGCTGGCGGGGCCTGCACGCGCCGCGCAAGGCAGAAGCGAAGGAGTCCTGCGGGACGATGCCGGCCGGGTCCTCGATGCGTTGCGCGCACCCGTCGCCCGGGTATTTCCCGCCGGCCCCCCGGCGGCGATCCTGCTCTACACCCTGGCGCCCGACCTGCTGCTCGGCTGGCCACGGGCGATCCGCCCGGCGGAGAAGCCCTACCTGCTGGCCAGGGCGGCGGACCTGCCGGAGGTCGGCCGGCTCACCGGGCGCGGCAACACCGCCAACCTCGAAGCGGTGCTGGCGTCGAAGCCCGACCTGATCCTCGATGTCGGCTCGACCGCCGAGACCTACCGCTCCCTCGCCGACCGGGTGCAGGACCAGACCGGTCTCCCCTACGCGCTCCTCGACGGGCGGCTCGCGGCCGCGCCCGCGACGTATCGCAGCCTCGGACGCCTGATCGGGCGCGACGCCGAGCCCCTGGCGGCGCTCGCCGAGCAGACCCTGACGACGATGCGCGAGCGCGTCGCCGCGGTGCCGGAGGGCGAGCGCCCCCGGGTCTATCTCGCCCGCGGCTCCCGCGGGCTCGAGACCGCGCGCCAGGGCTCGATCAACGTCGAGGCACTGGCGCTCATGGGCGCCGTCAACGTCGCGGGCCCCGGCGGCAGCCTGGCCCAGGTCTCCCCTGAGGACGTGGTGGCCTGGGCGCCCGAGGTGATCGTCGCCCTCGATCCGGCCTTCGCGGCAGCGGCGCGAGGCGATCCCCTGTGGCAGGCGACGCCGGCTTTGCGCGCGAACCGCCTGCATGTGAGCCCGTCGCTCCCCTTCGGCTGGGTCGATTTTCCGCCCTCGGTCAACCGGCTCCTCGGCCTGTGGTGGCTGGGCAAGATCCTCTACCCGGCGCGATTTCCGGAGGACATCCGGGCGGTCGCCCGCGATCTCCACGGCCGGCTCTACCATGTGATGCCGGACGACGCGGCCCTCGACCGCGTGCTGGCGGGAGCCCTGTGAGCGGCATCGCTCAGGCCATCGCCTTTGCCGGCGCCCGGGCCGTCCGGCTCGGCGGGCCGTGGCTCGCGCTCCTCGCCCTGATGCTCGCCGCCGCCCTCGCCTTCGGGGTCGGGCGCTATCCGGTCTCGCTCCTCGACGTCGCCCGGGTGCTCGTCGCCCGCCTCGCCGGCCACGCGCCGGACG
>JAEWKL010000649.1 GCA_023386115.1 Pseudomonadota bacterium | reverse complement strand
GGTCGGTGCCGCTCGGCACGCCCGCGACGCCGCCCGCCACGGCCTCGACTACGTCCGCGTCAACATCGCGGACAATTCCCTGATTGCCCCCCGCGACGGGCCGATCCAGTACCGCATCGCGAATGTCGGCGAGGTACTGGCAGCGGGCGGGCGGGTGTTCACGATGCTCGACGCGGGCTACGTCTACATGGACGTCTACCTGCCGACGGCGCAGGCCGGGCGCGTCCGGATCGGGGCCGAGGGGCGCATCGTGCTCGACTCCTATCCGGACCACGTCATCCCGGCCCGGGCCGTGTTCGTGGCGAGCGAGGCGCAGTTCACGCCCAAGACCGTCGAGACGAAGGACGAGCGGGACAAGCTGATGTTCCGCGTCCGCCTGCGGGTCGATCCCGAGCGGCTGAAGGGCCGCGAGGCCCTGGTGCGGACGGGATTGCCCGGGATCGGCGTCCTGCGCACCGACGAGGCCGCCGCCTGGCCCGTGCGGCTCTCTCCCAGCCCGCCCCCGGCCGCCGTGGCGGGGGCCCGGTGATGACGGCCGCGACCAATGCCACGGTCGCCGAGACCGCCGCCCTCTCGCACCGCTACGGGACCCGGGTGGCGCTCGACCGCGTCGCGCTCGCGCTGCCCGCCGGGCGGCTCGTCGGGCTCGTCGGGCCGGACGGCGTCGGCAAGTCCACGCTCCTGTCGATCCTCGCCGGCACCCGGCGGATTCAGGCGGGGTGGGCGCGGGTGCTCGGCGGCGACGTCGCGCAGGCTCGCCACCGCGCCGTGATCCGGTCCCGGATCGCCTACATGCCCCAGGGGCTCGGCCGGAACCTCTACGCCGCCTTGAGCGTGCGGGAGAACATCCTTTCCTTCGCGCGCCTGTTCGGCCATACCGGACCGGAGCGGGAGGAGCGTATCCGCCTCCTCCTCGCGGGGACCGGCCTCGCCCCCTTCGCCGACCGGGAGGCCGGCAAGCTCTCGGGCGGCATGAAGCAGAAGCTCGGGCTCTGCTGCGCCCTGGTCCACGATCCCGACCTTCTGATCCTCGATGAGCCGACGACCGGGATCGACCCGCTCTCGCGGCGGCAGTTCTGGAGCCTGATCGGCCGGATCCGCGCGGCCCGCCCCGGCCTCTCGATCCTGGTCGCCACAGCCGACTTGCGGGAGGCCGAAGGGTTCGACTGGCTCGTCGCCATGGATGGCGGCCGGGTCGTCGCCGCCGGCGCGCCGGAGGAACTCAGGCGCGCCACCGGGACCTCGGACCTGGAAGCCGCCTTCGTCTCCCTCGTCGCCGGGGACGCTCCGCCGGCGCGCCCGGCCCCGGCCCGTGGCGAGGGGTTCGCCGAGCCGATCATCGCCGCGCGGGGGCTGACGTGCCGGTTCGGGGACTTCACGGCGGTGGACGACGTGAGCTTCACCATCCGGCGCGGCGAGATCTTCGGCTTCGTCGGCTCGAACGGCTGCGGCAAGACCACGACGATGCGGATGCTGACCGGCCTCATGCCGGCGAGCGCCGGCGAGATCCTGCTGTTCGGCCGGCCGCTCGATCCGGGCGACCGGGCGACGCGCCGCCGGGTCGGCTACATGTCGCAATCCTTCTCGCCCTACGGCGAGCTGAGCGTCCGGCAGAACCTCGTCCTGCACGCGCGGCTGTTCCATCTGCCCCGCGACGAGGTGCGGGCCCGGGTCGCCGGGCTGATCGCGTCCTTCGAGCTCGGCGCCCACGCGCAGACCCGCGCGCAGGACCTGCCGCTGGGCCTGCGCCAGCGCCTGTCGCTCGCCGTCGCGATCGTGCACGGTCCCGACCTCCTTATCCTCGACGAGCCGACCTCCGGCGTCGACCCGCTCGCCCGCGACCGGTTCTGGGCGCTGCTCTCCGACCTCGCGCGCGGGCAGGGCGTGACGATCTTCGTCTCGACCCACTTCATGAACGAGGCGGAGCGCTGCGACCGCATCGCCCTCATGGATGCCGGCCGCGTGCTCGCCGCCGACACCCCGGCGAGCCTCGTCGCCACGAACGGAGCCGCCGACCTCGAGGACGCGTTCGTGGCGGTTCTGGACAAGGCCGCCGAGGCACGCGGCGGCGGGTTTCATGCCGAGGACGTCGTCCTGGCGCCGCGCCGCACGGCCGCCTCCGCGACGCGCTTCAGCCTTCGCCGGCTCCTCGCCTGCAGCCTGCGCGAGACGCGCGAGCTCCTGCGCGACCGGGTCCGGCTCGCCTTCGCGGTGCTGGGGACGAGCTTCCTGATGCTCGTCTTCGGCTTCGGCATCTCCACCGACGTCAACAGCCTCACCGTCGCGGTGCTCGACCGCGACCGCAGCCACGCCAGCCGCGCCTACCTCGAGGTCCTTCGCGGCTCGCCGTACTTCGTCGAGCGGGCGCCGCTCGCGGACGATGCCGACCTCGACCGGCGGCTCGCGGGCGGCGAGATCGCCGCGGCGGTGGAGATCCCGCCTCATTTCGGGCGCGACGTGGCGCGCGGGCGCGCGACGGAGGTCGCAATCCGGGTCGACGGGGCGCGGCCGTTCGTGGCGCAGACGATCCAGGGCTACCTCGCCGCCTTACACGAGCGCGCCCTCGCCGGTCCCCTCGTCCTGCGCTCCACCCCGTTATCCCCGCCCGCGGAGATCGCGGTGCGGTTCACCTACAACCCGACCTTCGACAGCATCTACGCCCTGGTGCCGGCGCAGATCGCGCTCCAGCTCGCCCTGATCCCGGCAATCCTGATGGCGCTCGCGGTCGTGCGTGAGCGCGAACTCGGTTCGATCGTCAACCTCTACGCCACCCCGCTCACCCGGCTCGAATTCCTGGTCGGCAAGCAGGTGCCGTACGTCTCCGTTGCGATGGTCAACTTCGCCCTGATGGTTGGCCTGGCGCTCGCGGTGTTCCGGGTCCCCCTGCGAGGCAGCGCCCCGACGCTTGTCCTCGGCACGCTGATCTACGTCTTCGCGACCACGGCCTACGGGATGCTGGTCTCGACCTTCGCGCGCACCCAGATCGCCGCCCTGTTCGGGACCGCGATCCTGACCGTCCTGCCGGCCACGATGTTCTCCGGGATGCTGGTGCCGGTCTCGTCGCTCGCCGGCGCCGCCTGGGCCATCGGCGCGCTGTTTCCGATGAGCTACTACCTGCCGGTCAGCGTCGGGACTTTCACCAAGGGGCTCGGGTTCTCCGACCTCGCCGAGGCCCTCGGCGCGCTCGCCCTGTTCGTGCCGGCCCTGACCCTGCTCGCCGTCGCGCAGCTGCGCGGCCAGGAGGCGTGAGGAGCGCGATGCGCGGGCTTGCGACGATCGTCTGGCTCGGCATCAAGGAGCTGCGCAGCGTCCTGACCGACACCGTGCTGATCGGCCTCGTCCTCTACAGCTTCTCCCTCGCGGTCGTGGCGCAGGCGCGCAGCGGCTCGCAGGAGGTGCGCAACGCCTCGGTGGCGATCGTCGACGAGGACCGCTCGCCGCTCTCGCGCCGCCTCGCCGGAGCCTTCCTGCCGCCGCTGTTCCGGTCGCCGGCGCCCCTCGCCGCCCGCGACGTCGCGCCCGCGATGGATGCCGGCCGCCATACCCTCGTCCTCGACGTCCCGCCGCACTTCGCCCGCGACCTCCTGGCTCGCCGCCGCCCGGTGCTGAAGCTCGAGGTCGACGCCACCGCGATGGTCCAGGCCGGCCTCGGCGCGGCCTACGCCCAGCAGATCGTCGCCGGCGAGATCGCCGGCTACCTCGCCCGGGGCCGCGGGGCGGCGCCCCCGCCCGTGACCCTCGTGTCGCGCATCGCCTACAACCCCAACGCCGAGACCGCCTGGTTCACCAGCGTCATGGGGATCCTCAACAGCGTCACGATGCTGGCGATCATCCTGGCAGGGGCCGCAATCGTGCGCGAGCGCGAGCGCGGCACCCTCGATCACCTGATGGTGATGCCTGTCACCCCCCTGGAGATCGCGCTGGCGAAGATCTGGGCCAACGGCGCGGTCATCCTGACGGCGGTCGGCCTGTCGCTGGTGGTCGTCGTGCGCGGCCTGCTGCGGGTGCCCATCGCCGGGTCGCTGCCGCTGTTCCTCTCCGGCACCGCAATCTACCTGTTCTTCGCCTCTGCGGTCGGGCTGTTTCTCGGAACGGTCGCGCGCTCGATGCCGCAGCTCGGCCTGCTCTACTTGCTGGTCTACCTGCCGCTCGCCATGTTGTCGGGCAGCAACACGCCGCTCGAGAGCATGCCGCCCTGGCTCGCGGTCGGGCTCCAGGCCTCACCGACGGTGCACTTCGTCGCCTTCGCCCAGGCGATCCTGTATCGCGGCGCGTGGCTGGACGTGGTCTGGCCGCGCCTCATCCTCATCGCCGGAATTGGTGGTGCCTTCCTGCTTCTCGCGCTGCGCCGCTTCCGTCGGGCGGCCAGGGTGGCGGGAGTGGGCTGAAGGGGAGCGGTGGCGAGGGCTATAGTCGTTCGCCGCGATAGCTCGAAGCAGCCTCAACGCCGGTGACGCGCGTCGACCGCGCCCGCGGAATCCGGCTTGCGTTGCGGTGGATCAAGGCGAGGAGTTGCGTCACCCGCAGAGTGCACGCGCCGGCGTGGAGGGTCGGGGCTGAGCCGGCCGATGCTGGAAGACCTGCAATCATCGCAAGCAGAGCGGAACGCTGCGCCGATCACCACCGTGTACTACCCTCGTGAGGCTCGCGGACCGGGTCGATCCTGCGACCGGCCAGCGTTCTGGACCCTCACGCCGGAGATGCCGTGCGCCCGCCTCGCCTGCGGGCCGGACGGCCTGACCGCCGCGGAGGCGGCCCGCCGCCTCGCGCGCCATGGTCCGAAC
>JAEWKL010000610.1 GCA_023386115.1 Pseudomonadota bacterium | reverse complement strand
GCCTCGCGCCGCGCCCGGGCGGAGCCGCCGCCGCCGCGCTACTCGGCTCCGGTGCGCAAGGCCCTCGACGTGCTCGGCCTCGACGAGAGCGCCGATCCGGCCGCCATCAAGGCGCAGTACAAGGTGCTGGTGAAGCGCTTCCACCCCGACGCCAATGGCGGCGACCGCTCGTTCGAGGACCGCCTGCGCGACATCATCAAGGCCCACGACACCCTGCGGGCCGCCGGGCTGTGCTGAGCCGGGGATGGGCCGAGATTCGGGCCAAAGATCGGGCCGGGGCCGGACGGGCACGGATCTCGCATCCCTGATCCGCGGCGGGAGGGGCTCGAAACCCGGCGCCTGCCCCATATATCCGGGTCAGGCACGTTTGCGCCGGCTCCCCCCGCAGATTATTGACATGCGGCGCCCGCCGGTCACCCCGCGCCGTCGCGACATCCGCAGGACGCCCATGGAGGGCCAGGCCTGCCCCGACGAGGCTCCGTATGCTGTCTGAGAATACGCCACCCGCTCTGCCTGACACGACCGTCTCGGTGCGCAAGGTGTTCGGGATCGATTCCAACCTCGAGGTGCCGGCCTTCTCGGCCACCGACGAGCACGTGCCGGATCTCGACCCCGACTACCTGTTCGACCGCGAGACCACCCTGGCGATCCTGGCCGGCTTTGCCCGCAACCGCCGGGTGATGATCACCGGCTATCACGGCACCGGCAAGTCCACCCATATCGAGCAGGTCGCCGCGCGCCTGAACTGGCCCTGCGTGCGCATCAACCTCGACAGCCACGTCTCGCGCATCGACCTCGTCGGCAAGGACGCGATCGTGCTGCAGGAGGGCAAGCAGGTGACGGCCTTCCAGGACGGGATCCTGCCCTGGGCGCTGCAGAACAACGTCGCGCTCGTCTTCGACGAGTACGATGCCGGCCGGCCGGACGTGATGTTCGTGATCCAGCGGGTGCTGGAAGTGTCGGGCCGCCTGACGCTGCTCGACCAGAAGCGGGTGATCCGTCCCCATCCCGGCTTCCGCCTGTTCGCCACCGCCAACACGGGCGGCCTCGGCGACACGTCGGGTCTGTATCACGGCACCCAGCAGATCAACCAGGGCCAGATGGACCGCTGGTCGATCGTCACCACGCTCAACTACCTGCCGCACGACCGCGAGGTCGACATCGTGCTCTCCAAGGCGCCGCATTACCGCGGCGAGGGCGGGCGCGACATCGTCAACAAGATGGTGCGCGTGGCCGACCTCACCCGCAACGCCTTCATCAACGGCGATCTGTCGACCGTGATGAGCCCGCGCACGGTGATCACCTGGGCCGAGAACGCCGACATCTTCAACGATATCGGCTTCGCCTTCCGGGTCACCTTCCTCAACAAGTGCGACGAGCTGGAGCGGGCGCTCGTGGCCGAGTTCTACCAGCGCTCCTTCGGCAAGGAGTTGCCCGAGAGCGCGGTCAACGTCGCGCTGAGCTGATTCTCAAGGGAGATCCCCGATGGACGACCCGACCCTCGATCATCGGCGCGACGGCACCGACGCGGTCGAGGGCCGGGCGTCCTACGAGCGGGACTCCTTCTCTTGGGTTCAGAAGCAGGTGGCGCTGATCCGTGCCCGCCGCTTCGACGAGATCGACGCGGAGCACGTGGCCGAGGAGCTGGAAGATTTGGGCAAGAGCCAGCTCTCCCGGCTTCACAGCGCCCTGCGCGTGCTCGTCATGCACATGCTCAGATGGGACCAGCAGCCGGACACCGCACGGCGAGCTGGATCGCCGAGCAGCGCCGGCGCTACCATCGCCTCCTGCGCGACAATCCGAGCCTCGAGCCGCACCGCGAGGCGGCGCTGGCAGATGCCTACGAGGGGGCCCGGCTCTGGGCCGCCGAGGAGACGCATCTCGAGCCGGATGATTTTCCCAAGATCTGCCCCTACACCTGGGACGACCTCCTGGACCGCCCCTTCGACTTCGACTCGCTGAAGAAGTAGCCTCGCCATGTCCATCTCCAACCGCAAGCCCGGCGAGAAGCGCGAGTCCGTCGCCGAGCCGCTGAAGCGCTCGGTGGCCGGGACGCTGCGGGCCATCGCCCGCAAGGCCGAGATCGAGGTCACCTTCGCGACCGACCGGCCGGCGCTCACCGGCGACAAGGCCCGCCTGCCCGAGCCGCCGCGCAAGCTTAGCCCCGGCGACGTCGCGATCCTGCGCGGCCACGCCGATTCGATGGCCCTGCGCCTCGCCTGCCACGACAACACCGTCCACCGCCGTCTGGCGCCGGAGAACGCCGCTGCCCGCGCGGTCTTCGACGCCGTCGAGCAGGCCCGGGTCGAGGCGATCGGCTCGCGCCGGATGGCCGGCGTCGCCGGCAACCTCACGGCGATGCTGGAGGACCGCTATCACCGCGGCGGCAAGTACGAGGAGATCACCGACCGGGCCGACGCGCCGCTGGAAGATGCCGTCGCCCTGATGGTGCGCGAGCGCCTGACCGGCCAGGCCCCGCCCCCGGCGGCGCAGCGCATCGTCGGGTTGTGGCGCGAGTTCATCGAGGACCGGGCCGGGCGCAACCTCGACGGGCTCTTGGGGACCCTGGAGGACCAGCGTGCCTTCGCCCGCTCGGTGCGCGACCTGCTCTCCTCCCTCGACATGGCGGACGAGGCCCCCCTCGACCCCGACGACGAAGAGAACGACGACGAGAACGAGGCCGAGTCCGACGACCAGCAGGCCGGCGAGGGCGAGGCCGAGCAGCAGAGCCAGGGCGACCGGGCCGAGATGGAGGTCTCGGACGAGGCCTCCGACGAGATCGAGGAAGGCGCCACCGAGGCGGCCGACGCGCCCTCCGGCGAGTTGCCGGAGGATGCCGAGGACGCCGACTCGGAGGAGGCCTCGGAATCCTGGCGCCCGCCGGGCCCGCGCGCGAACGAGCCGCGCGGCCCGGATTACAAGGTGTTCTCCCAAAAATACGACGAGGTTGTTCACGCCGAGGACCTGTGCGACGCCGACGAGCTGGCGCGCCTGCGCTCCTACCTCGACAAGCAGCTCGCGCATCTCCAGGGCGTGGTCGGGCGCCTCGCCAACCGCCTGCAGCGGCGGCTCCTGGCGCAGCAGAACCGCGCCTGGGAGTTCGACCTGGAGGAGGGCCAGCTCGACCCAGCGCGCCTGGTGCGCGTGGTGATCGACCCGTTCCAGCCGCTCTCGTTCAAGCATGAGAAGGACACCAACTTCCGCGATACGGTCGTCACCCTGCTCCTCGACAATTCGGGCTCGATGCGCGGCCGGCCGATCACCGTGGCGGCGACCTGCGCCGACATCCTGGCCCGCACGCTGGAGCGCTGCGGCGTCAAGGTCGAGATCTTGGGGTTCACCACGCGGGCCTGGAAGGGCGGGCAATCGCGGGAGGCCTGGCTGCAATCGGGCAAGCCGCCGACTCCCGGCCGGCTCAACGACCTGCGCCACATCGTCTACAAGTCGGCGGACGCGCCGTGGCGCCGGGCGCGCAAGAATCTCGGCCTGATGATGCGCGAGGGCCTCCTCAAGGAGAACATCGACGGCGAGGCGCTGGACTGGGCCCACAAGCGCCTGCTCGGCCGGCCCGAGCAGCGCCGGATCCTGATGGTGATCTCCGACGGCGCGCCGGTCGACGACTCGACCCTCTCGGTCAATCCGGGCAACTACCTGGAGCGCCACCTGCGCTACGTGATCGACGAGATCGAGACCCGCTCGCCGGTGGAGCTTCTGGCCATCGGCATCGGCCACGACGTGACCCGCTACTACCGCCGGGCCGTCACCATCATCGACGCCGAGGAGCTCGGCGGCGTGATGACCGAGAAGCTGGCCGAATTGTTCGACGAGGATGCCGGCACGGTGCCGGTGCGCCGGATGGCGGCGGGCGGGCGGCGCTGAGCCGCCCTTCCCCTGGGGCCGCGCGGCGGCCCCGGGCGTCGCTCACGCGAAAAACCCCCGGGCGCCGCTGGCGCATCCGGGGGTTTTTCATGATCGTCCTGAAGGAGGCGCCGAGCACCTCCACCTGAGAGATCAGGCCGCCTCGGCGAGCTTCTTCTCGATCTCGCGCTTCAGCAGGCGGGCGTTCTGCGACAGGTCGGTCTCGCCGGCCTTGATCAGGAACGCATCGAGGCCGCCGCGGTGCTCGACCGAGCGCAGGGCGTTCGCCGAGATACGCAGGCGCACCGAGCGGCCGAGCGTGTCCGAGAGCAGCGTGACGTTGCACAGGTTCGGGAGGAACCGGCGCTTGGTCTTGTGGTTCGAGTGGCTCACGAGGTGGCCGGTGAGCACCCCCTTACCGGTGAGCTCGCAGCGACGCGACATGGTCTTCAATCCTCGACTGGTCTTTGTGCGGAGAGGGACCACGCAACGCGAGAGCCGGGCGTGCTGCGCAGCCCGGCCTGAACCGGACCCCGCGAAGTCCCTGGAAAGCACGCGCCTATAGAGGCGGAAGGCGGGTCACGTCAAGGTGCAGGCGCCGGATACCGGACTTCCGGACGCGGGGAGGATGGGTCCCGGCCCGGCCAGCTGCTCACCGACACGGCGTTGTTCACCCCCGAGGAGATGGCGCCGGATCCGTTCTACCAGGATCTCCCGCACCGCCACGGCCTCGGTTCCAGGGCATTCCGGCTGATCCCCGACGGGGCTGGAGCCCTCACCTCGATCACGATCCTGCGCGGCCTCGGGGGCGGCACCTTCGACGACGACGCGTTGCTGCGGGTGGATCGGCTCTCCGGCCATTTGGCCCGGGCGCTCGGCGTGAGTGCTCGGCTCGCCGAGGCGCAGCGTCTCGCCGGGACCCTCGAAGAGGCGATCGAGCATCTGGGGACCGGCCTAAGTCCCGCTCGACGGACAAGGACGCGGCATCATGCTGCTCGTGCGCGACACCGCCCGCTCGGTGCCGGCCGGCACGGTCGACCAGCTCCGGCAGCTCGGGCTCTCCCTGGCGGAGGCCCGCGTCGCCGACCTGATCGGCCAGGGGCAATCCCCGGCCGACGCGGCCGAGATCCTGGCGGTCAGTGTCGCCACGGTCCGCACGCACCTGAAGGCGATCAACGCCAAGCTCGGCCTCTCGCGCCAGGGCGCGCTCGTCGCCCTGGTGATGCGGCTCTCCGGCTGGACGCGCCCCGACCGCCGTGACCGCGCGCCCGCGAGCGCCTGCGACACGACCTGAGCAACGACTCGGGAGACGATCCGTTAACCTTGATCGCGTCACGATGAGGCCAGATTCTCCCCGCTTCATCGGTGGCGGGCGACGGTGATCGGGATCGGTTCCCCCAATGCGTTCCAAGGCCTTTCTCTCGCTCGCCCTCGCGGCGGGGCTCGCCCTCCCGGCCGGCGAGGCGACGCCGGCGCATGCCGGGCGGGGCCGCGCGCCGAAGGCCGGCGAGACCGCCGTCACGGTCGATTACGGCATCATGCTGGCCGGGATGCCGATCGGCACCGCGCAGGTCACCGGGTCGGTGCAGGGCCAGCGCTACACCATGGATGTCAGCGCCCGCCTCACCGGCCTCGTCGGGGCGATCACCGGCGGCTACGGCTCGGGCCGGGCGAGCGGCACGGTGTCGGCCCGGCCGGTGCCGGCCGCCTTCGCCCTTGCGTCCCACAGCGCCAGCGCCTCGATCACCGTGCGCATGGCGCTGGCCCGCGGCAACGTGGTCGCCTCCGATATCGCGCCCCCGCTCGTGCCCGACCCTGAGCGGGTCACCGTCAGCGAGATGCACAAGCGCGGGATCATCGATCCGGTGAGCGCCCTGATGATGCCGGCCCAAGGGCGCGGCGACCTCACCGATCCGCAGAACTGCAACCGCACCATCCCGGTCTTCGACGGCGCGAGCCGGTTCAACGTGGTGCTGAGCTACGGCGAGACCCGCAGCGTGCAGAAGCCCGGCTATGCCGGCCCGGTCCTGGTCTGCAACGCCCGCTACCAGCCGATCGCCGGACACCGGCCGGACCGGCCGGGGGTGAAGTTCATGGAGGAGAACACCGAGATGTCGGTGTGGCTCGCCCCCGTCGAGGGCGCGCGGGTGCTGCTCCCCCTGCGCATCGCCGTGCGCACCCAGATCGGCCTCAACATCATCGAGGCGACGCGCTGGTCCCAGAGCGGCAGCGGGCAAGCCGCCCCGGACACGACCGTGCAGGCGGCCGCGCAAGCCCCGGAGACGCCGGCGGACGCGCGCTAGCGCCGATGCGACCAGAGTTTATGCGACGCGCCCTCCCCCTCCTCCTGCTGCTGGCCCCGCTCCCGGCCCTGGCGAACGGACCGGCGCGGGAACCCGCGAACGGACCCGATTGCGGCGGCGACGCCTATTCCTCGGCCACGATCGGCACGAACCCGCCGGGCCCGCTCACGGCCGTGCCCGACACGCTCTGCGCCGACCTGGAGCAGGGCCGGGCCCCCAATCCCCGCATCGAGATCATCGCTCCCGGTTTCGCGCCATCCTCGCCGTCCGGCGAGGCATCCCCGTATGGCGATCGGTCCGCGCCCGCCCCATATGACGGGAGGCCGCTGCTCGGGCCACGGCCGCGGGGCGGGCGTGGTCCGGAGCGCTGAAGGGATCGCGCGACGATCCCGGCGCCGGGCTCGGGACGGTGCGGCGGCCGCGCCCGGAGCTCGCCCCGAGGATCTCAGTCCAGCCCGATGACGCGTCGTTCCCTCTCACCGCAGGCTCGCTTGCGCGGCGCCACGGCGGTGCTCGGTCCTACCAATACCGGCAAGACCCACCTCGCCATCGAGCGGATGCTCGGCCACCCGACGGGCATGATCGGCCTGCCGCTGCGGCTGCTCGCCCGTGAGGTCTATCACCGCGTGGTCGAGCGCGTCGGCCCCGAGCGGGTCGCCCTCGTCACCGGCGAGGAGAAGATCAAGCCGAACCGGCCGAGCTACTGGATCTGCACCGCCGAGGCGATGCCGCGGGACAACACCGTGGATTTCGTCGGCATCGACGAGATCCAGCTCGGCGCCGACCGCGACCGCGGCCACACCTTCACCGACCGCCTCCTGCACCAGCGCGGCCGCGAGGAGACGCTGCTGATCGGCTCGGCGACGATGGAGCCCCTGGTCCAGTCGCTGATCCCGGGCATCCACGTCACGACGCGGCCGCGCCTGTCGCAGCTGGGCTTCGCCGGCAGCCGCAAGCTCTCGCGCCTGCCCCATCGCAGCGCCATCGTGGCGTTCTCGGCCGAGGAGGTCTACGCCATCGCCGAATTGCTGCGGCGCCAGCGCGGCGGCGCCGCGGTGGTGCTCGGCGCGCTCTCGCCCCGCACCCGCAACGCCCAGGTCGAGCTCTACCAGTCCGGCGAGGTCGATTACCTGGTGGCGACCGACGCGGTCGGGATGGGGCTCAACCTCGACGTCGACCATGTCGCCTTCGCGTCGAACCGCAAATTCGACGGCACGCGCTTTCGCGACCTCTCCCCCTCCGAGATGGCGCAGATCGCCGGACGTGCCGGGCGCCACCTGCGCGACGGCACCTTCGGGACCACCGGGCGCTGCCCGCCGCTCGAGGCCGAGATGGTCGAGGCGCTGGAGAGCCACACCTTCGAGCCGCTGCGGATGCTGCAATGGCGCAACCCGGACCTTGATTTCGGCTCGATCGACGCCCTGCGCCGCAGCCTCGCCGAGCACCCGACCGAGCGCGGCCTGACCCGGGCCCCCACCGGCGACGACGAGGCCGCGCTCGACCTGCTGGCCAAGGAGGACGACATCCGCGCCTACGCCACCTCGCGCAACGCGGTGGAACGGCTCTGGATGGTCTGCGGCGTGCCGGATTACCGCAAATCCGCGATCCAGACCCACGCCGACCTGATCGCCCAGCTCTTCCGCTTCCTGATGCGTGGCATGGCCGGGCGGATCCCGGTCGACTGGTTTTCCCAGCACGTGGCGATGGTCGACCGCACCGACGGCGACATCGATGCCCTGTCGCAGCGCATCGCCCACGTGCGCACCTGGACCTTCGTGGCGAACCGACCAGACTGGCTCGCCGACCCGGAGCATTGGCAGGGCGAGACGCGTCGGGTAGAGGACAGGCTGTCCGACGCCCTGCACGAGCGGCTGGCGAGTCGATTCGTCGATCGGCGCACCAGCGTGCTGATGCGGCGCCTGAGAGAGAATACCATGTTGGAAGCTGAGATCACCGCGGGCGGCGACGTGACGGTCGAGGGACAGCACGTCGGCCACCTGCACGGGTTCCAGTTCGTGCCGGATCCCGGCGCCGAGGGCCAGGAAGCCAAGACCCTGCGCAGCGCCGCCGAGAAGGCGCTGGCGAGCGAGATCGAGGCGCGGGCCGACCGGTTCGCCGCCGCGGCGGATGCGGCCCTGGTGCTCTCGAACGACGGCACGATCCGCTGGACCGGCAACCCGGTCGCCAAGCTCGTGCCCGGCGAGAAGCTCTACGCCCCCGGGTTGCGGCTGCTCGCCGACGAGCAGCTCACCGGCCCGGCCCGCGAGAAGGTCGAGACCCGGCTCAACGCCTGGATCAAGGCCCATATCGTGCGCCTGCTCGGGCCGGCCCTCGAGCTCGAGACCGCGGCCGACCTGACGGGGCTGGCCCGCGGCATCGGCTTCCAGGTCGCGGAGGCGCTCGGCGTGCTGGAGCGCGCCAAGGTCCTCAACGAGATGCGCAGCCTCGACCAGGAGGGCCGCGCGGTCCTGCGCAAGCACGGCGTGCGCTTCGGCGCCTACCACATCACCATGCCGGCGCTGCTGAAGCCCGCGCCCCGCACGCTCGCGGCGCAGCTCTGGGCGCTGCAGAATGGCGGCCTCGACCAGCGTGGCCTCGACGAGATCGCGCATCTCGCCGGCTCCGGCCGCACCTCGATGCCGGTGGACCCTGAGATCGCCAAGGGCCTTTACCGCGCCGCCGGATTCCGGGTCTGCGGCGGCCGGGCCGTGCGCGTCGACATCCTGGAGCGCCTGGCCGACCTGATCCGCCCGGCGATCGCCTACGTGCCCGGCACCACTCCGGGCGAGCCGCCTCCGGGCGCCGCCGACAAGGACGGCTTCGTGCCGACCGTCGGGATGACCTCGCTGGTCGGGTGCTCGGGCGAGGATTTCGCCTCGATCCTGAAGTCCCTCGGCTACGTCGTCGACCGCCGTCCCGGCCCGGCCATCACCGTCGCCCTGCGCCCGGCCGCCCCGACGGTGCCGGTGCAGGCGAAGTCGGCGGAAGCCGGCGAGGCCTCGGCCGAGGCAGGCGAGACGGCGGAGGCCGCCGACGCTCGGACGGAGACGTCGTCAGAGACCGCGACCGCCGAGGCGGCGCCGGGTGACGATGCGCTGCCTGAGGGGAGCGCGCAGCACGAGGCGCCCGCCGAGGAGAGCCCGGCCGTGGAGACGGTCCAGGCCGAGGCGGCGGAGCCTGCGGCCGAGGCGCCTGCCCAAGATGCGCTCGTGCAAGATGCGCTCGTGCAAGATGCGCTCGCCCAGGACGCAGAGGCTCACGAGGCTCACGAGGCTCCGGCTGCGGAGGCCGCGGTCGAGTCTTCCGCCGAGGCGGCCGCGTCCGAGGAGCCGGCCCCGGTCGAAGCCCAGGCCGCCGATGCCGCGCCGATCGCCCAGGCCGAGGCGGCCGAGACCGCGACGGAGAAC
>JAEWKL010000543.1 GCA_023386115.1 Pseudomonadota bacterium | reverse complement strand
CTGCCGCGCCGCGGCGAGGCCGAGACCCGGCAGCAGGGCGGCGAATTCCTCGCCGCCGAGCCGCGCGACGAGCGCGTCCGGACCGGCCGCGCGGCGCGCCGTGTCGGCGAAGAGACGCAGGACCGCGTCGCCGGCGGCGTGGCCGTGGCGGTCGTTGATCGCCTTGAAGTGGTCGAGGTCGAAGGCGAGGAGCGCCGCAGGACGCTCGGCGAGGAGTCGCGCGCCGTCCTCGAAGAAGCCGTGGCGGTTCTGGAGACCGGTCAGGTAGTCGGTGCGGGCCGCCGCGACGGCTCGCGCCTGCGCCTCCTCGCGCACCAGCGCGATCAGCCCCATCGGCATGGCGACGGAGTAGAGCACGCCCTCGTACATCGTCATCTTGCCGAAGACCGGCAGCAGGTCGGCGCCGTAGCGCGAGACGAGGACCGGCGTCAGGACCGCCCGGCCCAGGTTGAACAGGCCGTGCCCGGCCGCCACCGCGACGACGAGCGGGCGCGAGCGCAGGCCCCGGGCGGTCCGGCTCCGCATCAGCGTCCAGGCGGTGAGCCCGCAGGTGAGCGCGATCGGCAACGAGGCGACGTAGTTCCAGAGCGCCCCGGTGAAACGCCCTCCCGCGACGATCCAGAGCAGCGCCAGGCCCGCGAGCAAAGCGGCCGGGATGCGCAGGCCGGCCGGACCGTCGAGCCTGGCCGTGCCGTGCAGGATCATGAGGTAGCCCAGCACCATCAGGAGATTGGTCAGGCCCCAGCCGAACGTGCCGGGGAAGCTCCAGCGGTTCATCGCAACCAGGCAGCCCGCCGCGAAGACGAGGTACGCGCCCGCCCAGAGGTCGAGCTCGCGCGCCCGCCGCGGATGGGCCTGACGTTCCCACATGGTCATCGCGACGGCGACGAGTAGCGTCCCGATGACAAGATAGTAGAGGGTGGGAAGATCGATCTGCATCGTTGTCGTGACCTGCTCACACCGATCTATACGGTGCCAAGCGCAATTTCGGTTACAGATTCCGGCGTCTCTCACCGATCGTGCACCGTGGTTAAGGCGCAGCTGATCGACGACGGGCGCCTCGGCGACCCCGCCGCGGGCCTCCGGGCAGAGGGCGGAAGGTGCGGATGCACCTGTCATCTGCCCGGTTTTCCCCAGAGCGCCGCCCGGGTTTGACACCTTCCGGCGCCATGATAGGAAGCCGGCGCCCCCGCCGGGCGGCTGTCGCCGGCGGATTGACAGAATACGAGCTGCCGTGACGCTTCCCGTGCTCCCCGCCAGTGCCGTCCCCGCCGGGACGGCCGGCGTGTCCGGGACGACGAGGCGCGCAGCGGGCCCGGTCGGCCATCGCCGGCCCTTCCTCCTCAGCGTCGACGCGCGCCGCCCAGGCCCGATCTCTGTCTGCCCGATCTCTGCCGGGTCACGCCGCGCGGCCCCGTCCGCTGCGGGGCGTTCCGGCGCCCACCTCCTCCGCCACGCCCATCCCCAGGGAGAGAACACATGACGGTCAAGGTTGCCATCAACGGCTTCGGACGCATCGGCCGCAACGTCCTGCGCGCCATCAAGGAGGCTGGCCGCACCGACATCGAGGTCGTGGCCATCAACGATCTCGGCCCGGTCGAGACCAACGCCCACCTGCTGCGCTTCGACTCGGTCCACGGCAAGTTCCCGGGCACCGTCTCGGTCGAGGGCGACCACATCGTGGTCGACGGCCAGCGCATCCGCGTCACCGCGATCAAGAACCCGGCCGAGCTGCCCCACCGCGAGCTCGGCGTCGACATCGCGATGGAGTGCACCGGCATCTTCACCTCGAAGGACAAGGCGAAGCTGCACCTCGAGGCCGGCGCCAGGCGCGTCCTCGTCTCGGCCCCGGCCGACGGCGCCGACCTCACGGTCGTCTACGGCGTGAACCACGACAAGCTGACGGCCGACCACCTCGTGGTCTCCAACGCCTCGTGCACCACCAACTGCCTCGCCCCGGTCGCCAAGGTGCTCAACGACGCCGTCGGCATCGAGCGCGGCTTCATGACCACGATCCACTCCTACACCAACGACCAGCCGTCGCTGGACCAGATGCACAAGGACCTCTACCGGGCCCGCGCCGCGGCCCTGTCGATGATCCCGACCACGACCGGCGCCGCCAAGGCCGTCGGCCTGGTGCTGCCGGAGCTGAACGGCAAGCTCGACGGGACCTCGATCCGCGTGCCGACCCCGAACGTCTCGGTCGTCGACTTCAAGTTCGTGGCCAAGCGCACCACCTCGGTCGCCGAGATCAACGAGGCGATCAAGGCGGCGGCCAACGGTCCGCTCAAGGGCGTGCTTGGCTACACCGAGGCGCCGAACGTCTCGATCGACTTCAACCACGACCCCCACTCCTCGACCTTCCACATCGACCAGACCAAGGTCATGGACGGCAACTTCGTCCGGGTGCTGTCCTGGTACGACAACGAGTGGGGCTTCTCGAACCGCATGGCCGACACCGCCATCGCGATGGCGAAGCTGATCTGATCAGGCCGATGCGACGGGCCGGCTCCCCCGAGCCGGCCCGTCCCGGACGGCCTCGCGACGGGGCCGCCTCCTGTTACTTGAGGACCCGCCCGAGGATCTGCCGATGACCGACGCCGCGCCCTCCAACCGCTCCGCGAACGCCGCCGACAAGGCCCTGCTCCAGGGCCAGGTGCCGACCTCGGCACCGCAGGGCACGATCCCCGCCGCCCCGGCGCAAGTGCCTCCCACTCAAGTGCCTCCCGCCCAAGCGGCCCCCGCTCACGTCGCGCCGGGACAAGTCCCTCCCGCGCAAATTCCCCCGAATGCCGCAGCTCCGCCGACCGGCGCGCCCGGCCGGATCGCCGTCGCGCTGCCGACCCAGGTCGCCGACCAGCTCGCCCGCATCGAGGACAAGGCCTCGCGGATCGAGGACAAGTACGCCCGCTCCGAGGCGCTGCTCACCCGCGTCGAGGACCGGGTCGAAGCGGCCGGCGCCCGCATGAACGAGGCCGCGCGCCAGGCCGACCTCGCGGCCCTGCGCAACGAGGTCCGGGCGCTCACCGAGCGCACCCGCCGCCTGCCCGGCCTCGGCGCCCTCGTGCTGACCGCGATCATCACCGCGATCCTGACGGTGGCGCTGATCCTGGTGGCCCAGCGCCTCAACCTGCAGGGCCTGATCCCGCTGCGCTGAGTCCCGCGCGCCCCACGCGCCCGTCCCCCACTCCCGATAAGGTGCCCCCGCCGATGACCCGTTTCCGTACCCTCGACGATGCCGGCGACCTGAAGGGCAAGCGCGTCCTCGTGCGCGTCGACTTCAACGTGCCGATGGATCAGGGCCGCGTCACCGATGCCACCCGCATCACGCGCGGGCTGCCGACGCTTCGCGAACTTGTGCAAGCCGGCGCCAAGGTGATCCTGCTCGCGCATTTCGGCCGCCCGAAGGGCAAGCCGGTCGCTGCCGAATCCCTGCGCCCGATCGCCGAGGCCACCGCCCGCGAGCTCGGCCGCCCGGTCGCCTTCGCGGAGGATTGCATCGGCGAGACCGCCGCCGCGGCCGTGGCGGCGCTCGAGGACGGCGACGTCCTGATGCTGGAAAATACCCGCTTCCACGCCGGCGAGGAGAAGAACGACCCTGCCTTCGTCAAGGCGCTCGCCGCCAACGGCGATGTCTACGTCAACGAGGCCTTCTCCGCCGCCCACCGGGCGCACGCCTCGACGGAGGGCCTCGCCCACGTGCTGCCGGCCTATGCGGGCCGCCTGATGCAGGCCGAGCTCGACGCGCTCACCAAGGGCCTCGAAGCCCCGGCCCGGCCGGTGGTGGCGATCGTCGGCGGCTCCAAGGTCTCGACCAAGATCGACCTCCTGAAGAACCTCGTCGCCAAGGTCGACGCCCTGGTGATCGGCGGCGGCATGGCCAACACCTTCCTGCACGCCGCCGGCCTCGGCGTCGGCAAGTCGCTGTGCGAGCGTGACCTCGCCGGCACCGCGCAGGCGATCATCGAGGCGGCGCGGGAGAACAACTGCGCCATCATCCTGCCGGTCGACGGCGTGGTGGCGGAGGAGTTCAAGGCCGGCGCCCCCCACCACACCTACGGGGTCGACGCGATTCCGGAGAACGGCATGATCCTCGACATCGGCAGCCTGTCGGTGGACCGGATCTCGGCCGCGATCGACGACGCCAGGACCCTGGTGTGGAACGGCCCGGTCGGCGCCTTCGAGATCGCGCCGTTCGACCAGGGCACGGTGGCGGCGGCCCGCCACGCCGCTTCGCGCACCAAGGCCGGCAAGCTCGTCTCGGTGGCGGGCGGCGGCGACACGGTGGCGGCGCTCAACCATGCCGGCGTGTCCGCGGATTTCACCTACATCTCGACCGCCGGCGGCGCCTTCCTCGAATGGCTCGAAGGCAAGCCGCTGCCGGGCGTCGACGCGCTGCGCCGACACGCGTGAGGGTGCGGTTCAGGTCGGCCGGCATAGGACGCCGGCCGGCCCGTCCGCTATAATGCAGCAACACGAGCAGTCTCGGAGGATTTCGACATGGCGCGCATCACGCTCAGGCAACTCCTCGACCACGCCGCCGAGCACGGCTACGGGGTGCCGGCCTTCAACATCAACAACATGGAGCAGGGCCTCGCCATCATGGCGGCGGCCGACGCGACCGACTCTCCGGTGATCCTGCAGGCGAGCCGCGGCGCCCGCGCCTATGCCAACGACGTCGTGCTGGCCAAGCTGATCGACGGCCTCGTCGAGATCTATCCCCACATCCCGGTCTGCATGCACCTGGATCACGGGAACAACGAGGCGACCTGCGCCACCGCCATCCAGTACGGCTTCACCTCGGTGATGATGGACGGGTCGCTCAAGGCGGACGGCAAGACCCCGGCGGACTACAACTACAATGTCGAGATCACCCGCAAGGTGACCGAGATGGCGCACTGGGCCGGTTGCTCGGTCGAGGGTGAGCTCGGCGTGCTCGGCTCGCTCGAGAGCGGCCAGGGCGAGGCCGAGGACGGCCACGGCGCCGAAGGCACCCTGTCGCACGACCAGCTTCTGACCGACCCGGCCGAGGCGGAAAAATTCGTGGCGGCCACCAAGGTCGACGCGCTCGCGGTCGCGATGGGCACCTCGCACGGCGCCTACAAGTTCACCCGCAAGCCCGACGGCGCGGTGCTGGCGATGAACGTGATCGAGGAGATCCACCGCCGCCTGCCCAACACCCACCTGGTGATGCACGGCTCCTCGTCGGTCCCGCAGGACCTGCAGGACATCATCAACCAGTATGGCGGCGAGATGAAGCCGACCTGGGGCGTGCCGGTCGAGGAGATCCAGCGCGGCATCAAGCACGGCGTGCGCAAGATCAACATCGACACCGACAACCGGATGGCGATGACCGGCCAGATCCGCAAGGTGCTGATGGAGAACAAGGCCGAGTTCGACCCGCGCAAGTACCTGAAGCCGGCGATGGACGCGATGACCAAGCTGTGCAAGCAGCGCTTCGAGGAGTTCGGCACGGCGGGCCATGCCGGCAAGATCCGGCCGATCGCGCTGTCCGAGATGGCCAAGCGCTACGCCGCCGGCAAGCTCGACCCGTCCTTCGCCCCCTCGAAGGCCGCCGCGGAGTAAGGCGTTCGCGGCGCGGGCGACCCCCGCGCCGCATTCCTGCCCCTTGTCGCATGCAGCAGGGCGGGCGGCCGACGGGCCGTCCGCCCCGTGCGTTTCTCGCTCGTGGACCTAGTCACCCTTGGCCTTGGTCACCCTTGGCCTTGCCGCCCGTCCGAAGGCTCGAAGACCCCGATGGCCGATCCCCAGACCCGCCTGATCCTCCTCACCGCCCCCGAGGCCGGCCCGGAGC
>JAEWKL010000514.1 GCA_023386115.1 Pseudomonadota bacterium | reverse complement strand
GCATCCGGGCGGGCGCGAGGGTGGTCGTCCGCCTCAGGACCGGCGCGACGGCGCCCCCCGCAACGGCGGCATGCACGAGGCCCGGCCGCCCCGGCGCGAGCGCGCTCCGGATCCGGATTCTCCCTTCGCCAAGCTTCTCGCCCTCAAGGCGCAGATGGAGGCGAGGGACGGCGACAAGCGCTGACCGGGCCCGTGCGCGCGGACCGGCAGCGTCTCGACAAGTGGCTGTGGTTCGCGCGCTTCGCTAAGACGCGCTCGCTGGCCGCGCGCCTGATCGCGGACGGCTTCGTGCGGGTGAACGGCCAGCGGGCCGACGCCCCGTCGAAAGCACTGGCGGTGGGAGACGTGGTCACGGTCGCAGCCCAGCACGTCACGGCGGCGGTGCGGGTGCTCGATCTCGGCGAGCGGCGTGGACCGGCGCCGGAGGCCCGGCTGCTGTATGTCGACCTCTCGGCGGCCCCGTCGCCCGAGGAGGCGGGCTGATCCGCGTCGCGGGTCAGCGTGACGCCACGCGAAAGCGTGACGCGAAGGCGACGCTTCACGGCAACGCGAGGCCGCCCTGCAATGGGCGGCTTGCAAGCCCGCCCGCCCGGGTCTAAGGCCCGCCCACACGCCCGGGCGCCGCGTGAGCGCCCTTCCCAGCCGTCGAGGTTTCACCGGCCCATGACCTACGTCGTCACCGACAACTGCATCAAGTGCAAGTACATGGACTGCGTGGAAGTGTGTCCGGTCGACTGCTTCTACGAGGGCGAGAACATGCTCGTCATCCAGCCGGACGAGTGCATCGATTGCGGCGTGTGCGAGCCCGAATGCCCGGCAGAGGCGATCAAGCCCGACACCGAGCCGGGTCTCGAGAGCTGGCTGAAGCTGAATGCCGACATGGCGAAGAGCTGGCCCAACATCACCCAGAAGAAGGCTGCCCCGCCCGACGCCAAGGAGTGGGACGGCAAGCCCGGCAAGTTCGAGGCGCATTTCTCGGCCAATCCGGGCTCGGGCGACTGAGGGCGTCTCTGGGCGGATTTCTTGGCCGAGTCCGTGCATTTCGACAGGGATCGTTGCCGGTTCGTAACAATCCCTGCCGGGATCGCATGACGGGTCTGCGATCGGCCTGCCAAGCTGGTAAAACAGCGTGCAAGGTGCCTGCGCAGCGATGCCGGGCGCCTGAATTTTTTTGATTTTCAGGCCTCTTCGTGCTAGGTTCCTGATTGCCGTCGCTTGCGTCCGACGTGCAGCCTTCGTCCACCGAGCGGGAATTTTTCGATGGGACGAGGCGGCATGCGATCAGCCGAGGTGGATCTTATGCGGTCCGCAGCGCGTTCGGACGTTCCTTAGCTATGGTTTGACAGGGACTGACGGGCGCCCTTCGGGACGTCCGGCAGGCGCGTATTTTTCGCCGGGCGCCCTGACCCGGATGAACGATCCGGTCGCGGACATTGCCGCGAACGGTGACCTGGAGGCCACCCCCGCATGACGACCGCCAAGAAGACGACAGCCGCCCGGCAGGGCTTCAAGACCGGCGAAGCGATCGTGTATCCGGCTCACGGCGTCGGCCGCATCACGGCCATCGAGGAGCAGGAGATCGCCGGCTACAAGCTTGAGCTGTTCGTGGTGTCGTTCGAGAAGGACAAGATGGTCCTGCGGGTCCCGACCGCCAAGGCGAACTCGGTCGGCATGCGCAAGCTCGCCGAGCCCGAGCTGGTCAAGAAGGCGCTCGACGTGCTCACCGGCCGCGCCCGGGTGAAGCGCACGATGTGGTCGCGCCGGGCTCAGGAATACGAGGCGAAGATCAATTCCGGCGACCTGATCGCCGTCACCGAGGTGGTGCGCGACCTCTTCCGCTCCGACGCCCAGCCCGAGCAGTCCTATTCCGAGCGCCAGCTCTACGAGGCGGCCCTCGACCGGGTGGTGCGCGAGATCGCGGCGGTGAACCGCATCACCGACACCGAGTCGCTCAAGCTCATCGAGCAGAGCCTCGCCAAGTCGCCGCGCCGTGCGAAGGGCGCCGAGGCCGAGGCCGACGGCGAGGATCTGCAGGACGAGGCCGAGGCCGCCTGAGCCTCCCTTCCTCGCCTGAGACAAACGAGAGCCCGGCCATCGCGCCGGGCTTTCGCGTGTCTGGATCCCGGCTCCCGTCCGTTCGATCCACAGGAGGAGACTCCGAGGTAGCCCGCGAACCGTGGCATCCCCTAAAGAATCGTGCCGCCGACGATTTTTTCGCAATGCGGGAACCGATCGGGGGATCGAGCCGTTGTCGCAGGCCTTGCGATGTAACGGGCGCGCTCCAGGCTGCGCACCGTCCTCATCGCGACAAACAGCGCTCACCACAGCGGCGGAGGCGGGGATGGCGGAAATCGCAGGCATACGTCGGCAGTTCGTTCGAGTTGCGATGGATGCCCCCTTCCTCGAAAGGGAAGAAGAGCGCGGCCTCGCGGTACGCTGGAAGGACGAACGGGACGAGCGGGCCCTGCACCGGCTCATTGCCGCCCATATGCGCCTCGTGATCGCCCTGGCGGGCCGCTTCCGCCATTACGGCCTGCCGATGGCGGACCTGGTCCAGGAAGGCCATGTCGGCCTGATGGAAGCCGCCGCCCGCTTCGAGCCCGAGCGGGACGTGCGCTTCTCGACCTACGCGACCTGGTGGATCCGGGCGTCGATCCAGGACTACATCCTGCGCAACTGGTCGATCGTGCGCGGCGGCACCTCGTCGGCGCAGAAGGCTCTGTTCTTCAATCTCCGGCGTCTGCGCGCTCGCCTGATGCAATCGACCGACGAGCGCGTCGGCGACGAGATCCACCGCCGCATCGCCACCGCCATCGGCGTCTCCCGCGAGGATGTGGCGCTGATGGATGCCCGTCTCTCCGGCCCGGACATGTCGCTCAACGCCCCCGTTGGCGACGACGGCGAGGCTTCGGCCGAGCGGGTCGACTTCCTGGTCGACACCTCCCCCCTGCCCGACGAGACCGTCTCTGACGCCGTCGACGGTGAGCGCCGTCTGACCTGGCTGCGCCAGGCCCTCACCGTTTTGTCCGAGCGCGAGCTGCGCATCCTGCACGAGCGGCGGCTCGCCGAGGACCAGGCGACCCTGGAGGCCCTGGGTCACCGCCTCGGCATCTCCAAGGAGCGCGTACGCCAGATCGAGAACCGCGCCCTCGAGAAGCTGCGCCGCGCCCTGGCCGAGCGCTTCCCGCAATCGAATGCCGGCATGAGCGCTTACGTCTGATACGTTCAAGTCAGCCGCAGGTTCTATCCGGGGGATTTGATAACCCGCTGCATCATTCTGGGGCCGCGCCGCGGAGCCCGGAATGACTCCTGGCGCATGAAATCCGTCGATGCGAACTCGACAGGTCGTCGCTGAAGGGGCCGGAGAGTGTCGCGCCTCGCGTCTGCCCGACCTCCCGGTCAGCTCGCCACCACGACCGCCACCTCCACTGCCTCCTCCACCGCCCAGGCGAACCGCGCCCCGTCCGGCAGGACTCGCGACGCTGCAACCAGCGACAGGCCGGCCCGCGCCAGGCGCCAAGCCGCCCCGTCCGGCGTCAGCCGGACCGAGCGGGGCTCGGCGACCAAGCCCTCGCCGGTCGCCTTCAGGCAGGCCTCCTTGACCGACCAGAATTCCAGCGCCCGCCGCGGGCGGGCGCCGGCCGGCAGGCCGCGATAGGCGGCGAGTTCGGCCGGATGCAGGAAGATCGGCGCCATGCCGTCCCAGTCGACCGGCCGGGCTGCCCCCTCGACGTCGACGCCGATCCGGCCGGATGTCGACAGCCCGACCGCGACCCAGCCGCCGCCGTGGCTCAGATTGAGGTCGAGGCCGGGGGCGCCGGGCAGGAACGGCCGGCCGCCCGCGTCCCGCTCGAGAACGATCGCGCCCGGGTCGTGGCCGAGCCAGCGCCCGAGCAGATGGCGCACCAGCCCGTGCGCCGCCGCCCGCTCGTGACGGTCCTGTGCCCTCCGGAAGCGGGCGATGCGCGCGACCTCGTCGGGCGGCAGGATCAGGCGCTCCGCCGGCAGGGCCGCCGCCGTATCGGCCGGGGCTGCCACTGCCAGCGCCCCGCCCGTGAACATGAGATTCGAGAGTGCCGTCACGCCGCTGCCCCACCCGCCGGAGCTAATGCACGGACGGATCGTCCACGTCACGCCTCCTGCAGGTCGTACAGGGCGGCGAGCTCGGCCTCGTCCAGGGTGACGCCACGGGGCGCCAGCTGCTCGGCGAGCTGCCGCGACGCGAAGGCGATGAAGCTGCGGGTCTTGGCCGGCAGCAACCGGGACGTCGTGACGATGTAGACCGGGCTCGGCAGGCCCTGCCACTCGGGCAGCACCCGCTCCAGACGGCCGGCCTCCACGTCGGACTCAACGTCGATCGCCTGCTGGAGACCGATGCCGTGCCCCGCCATGGCCAGGCGGCGGGCCATGCCCTGGCTGTTGCTGGAGATCGCGCGGCCGACCGGCGCAGAGACCATCTCCCCGTCCCGCTCCAGCGGCCAGGTGCTCGCCGCGGCGGCGCTCGATGCGGAGGGAGCGCCGACCATCACCGCCTGGTGTCGCGCGAGATCGGCCGGATGCTCCGGCCGCCCGGCCCGGTCGAGGTAATCGGGGGCGGCGAACAGGCCGTTCTCGAGCTGCGCCACCTTTCGGGTGATCATCGAGGATTCCCGCGGCGCCCCGACGGCGAGCGCCAGGTCGTAGCCGTCCTGGGCGAGGTCGACGAGATGGGGCCAGAGATCGAGATGCACCCGCACCTGCGCGTAGAGCCGCGCATAGTCCCCTGCGATGATCGAGAGATGATGCAGCACCCATGGATCGGGCGGCGCCGCGATCTTGAGGAGGCCGCTCGGTCCCCTCGCCTGGGCGATCAGCTCGTCGAAGGTACGCTGCGCCTCTTCCACCAGGCGGGTCGCCTGCTCGTAATAGGCTTCGCCATGCGGGGTCAGCACCAGCTTGCGGGTGGTGCGGTCGAGCAGGCGCAGGCCGATCGAGGTCTCGAACTGGGTGATGCGCCGGGACAGCGAGGAGATTGGCACGTCGAGCGCCACAGCGGCCTGGCTGAAGCTCTTCCGTTTCGCGACCTCGACGAAGAGCGCCATGTCGCGAAGAACTTGCGGGTGGGCCAAACGGGAACCTCCGAGAGGGCGGGCGGGGGCGCGGCCGCGCCTCCCGAGCTCGATCCTCTAGATAATAATGTGCAACTCTAGATAAGGAAACTCCGTCTCGCCCTTGCGTCAGCCGCCGGACGACAGCGTGTTTCGTCGTCTCCGTTCCCAGGATGCGCCCTGCGCGCGCGTGACGAAGCCGGGTCCTCAACCCGGACACGCACAACCGCCAATACAACCGGCGTCGCGGTCGAGACGCCGGCGCGGTTGACGCAAGGTGCCCAGCCGGGGCAACACCGCGGCGCCGACGCGGAGGACGAGGCGTCGGCGGACCGGAGCCCCGCATGTCTCACCCCGTCTCGCCGCTCGCGCCCAAGCACCAGCCCGCCCTGCCGCCCATTGCCGGCGTGCGCCTCGCCACCGCGCAGGCCGGCATCCGCTACCGCGGCCGCACCGACGTGCTGCTGGTCCTGCTCGATCCCGGCACCCGGGCCGCCGGCGTCTTCACCCGCTCGAAATGCCCGTCGGCGGCGGTCGACTGGTGCCGCGAGACCCTGCGCGGCGGACAATCGGCCCGGGCGCTGGTGGTCAATTCCGGCAACGCCAACGCCTTCACGGGTCTCAAGGGCCGCGACTCGGTGCGCCTCACCGCCGAGATCGCCGGCAAGGCGGCGGATTGCGCCCCCGGCGAGGTCTTCATCGCCTCGACCGGCGTGATCGGAGAGCCCCTCGACGCCACCAAGTTCGACGGCGTGCTGGCCGACTGCGCCGGCCGCACCGGCCCTGACGCCGAGCGCTGGGCCGAAGCCGCCCGCGCCATCATGACCACCGACACCTTCCCGAAGCTCGCCACCCGCCGGGTGCGGCTCGGCGGGGCCGACGTGACGATCAACGGCATCGCCAAGGGCGCCGGCATGATCGCCCCCGACATGGCGACGATGCTCTCCTTCGTGTTCACCGACGCCGACCTGCCGGCCGAGGTGCTTCAGGCGCTGCTCACCCGCGGCGTCGCCAAGAGCTTCAATTGCTGCACGGTCGACGGCGACACCTCGACCTCCGACACCCTGATGCTGTTCGCCACCGCCAAGGCCGGCAACGCCCAGGTCGCCTCCGTGGAGGATCCGGCCCTGGCCGAGTTCGCCGAAGGGCTCGACGACCTCCTGATCGAGCTTGCCCAGTTGGTGGCCCGCGACGGCGAGGGCGCGCGCAAGTTCGTCACCGTCGAGGTCGGGGGTGCGGCCGACGACGCCTCCGCCCACCGGATCGCGATGTCGATTGCCAACTCGCCGCTGGTGAAGACCGCGGTGGCGGGCGAGGACGCCAATTGGGGCCGCGTGGTGATGGCGGTCGGCAAGGCCGGCGAGCCCGCCGACCGCGACCGGCTGGCGATCTGGTTCGGCGACGTGCGCGTCGCCGTCGAGGGCGCCCGCGATGCCGGCTACGACGAGGAGGCGGCCTCAGCCGCGATGCGCGGCGACGAGGTGACGATCCGGGTCGATCTGGGCTTAGGGTCCGGCACCGCCCGGGTCTGGACCTGCGACCTCACCAAGGCCTATGTCGAGATCAACGGGGATTACCGCTCGTGAGGGCGGCTGCGATCCTTCTGGCGCTCGTCCTGGCGGGGCCTTTCCTTGTCCTGGCGGGGCCTGCCCTCGCCGAGGAGGCACCCGGCCGGATCAGCGTCGTCGGCCGGGCGAGCCGGGAGGTGGCGCCGGACTTCGCCACCGTGGAGGTCGCGGTGGAGAGCCGCGGCCCGAATCCCGCCGCGGCCCTCGACCAGAACTCGGCGGCCGCCCGCAAGGTGGTGGACCTCGCCGGCGAGTTCGGCATCGCGGGTCCTGACCTCGCCACGGCCTCGGTGTCCCTGCGTCCCGCCAGCAAGACCGTGCGCGATCCCGGCGGGCAGATGCGGGACGTCCCCGACGGCTACCAGGCCACCAACGCGGTCTCGGTGCGGGTGCGCGACCTCAAGCGCCTCGGCGCCCTGATGCGCCGCCTGCTCGATGGCGGGGCGGACCGGATCGGCGGCGTCGCCTTCGGGCTGTCGGATCCCGGCCAGACGGAGAATGCCGTCCGAGCCGACGCGGTGCGGGACGCCCGGCGCCAGGCCGAGACCCTGGCGGAGGCGGCGGGCACCCGCCTCGACCGCCTCGAGAGCCTCGTCTCGCCGCCGCGAGAGGGCGCGCCGGCGCCGGTGCACGCCCGCGCCTTCGCCGCCCAGGCGGCGCCCCGCGGCCTCGCCGTCCCGGTCGCGCCCGGCCCGCTCACGGTCGCGGCGGCCGGCGAGG
>JAEWKL010000504.1 GCA_023386115.1 Pseudomonadota bacterium | reverse complement strand
GCATCCGGGCGTGCTCGCCGGCGCCGTGCTGCTGCGGGCGATGGTGCCGCTCGCGGAGCCGCCGGAGGGGCGCCTCTCGGGCGAGCCGGTGCTGATCCTGTCGGGCCGGATGGACCCGATCGTGCCCGCCGACAACGCCGCGCGCCTCGCCGCGATGCTCGGGCGGGCGGGCGCCGCCGTCACCCACGAGGTGCTGCCCGCCGGTCACGGCCTGTCGCAGGCGGATCTGGCGCGGGCCAAGACGTGGCTGACCGGACGACCGTGACGCGTGGCTGAGCGCCGCTTGGCCCGCGGACATCAGGGAGACGACGGAAGCGCCGGGGCGAGACTTGCGCGCCGGGAGGGGTGGGTGCGCCGCTCGCGGCGCCCCCACGTCTCTTGATACCCTCGCGCCGTCATCGCCACGTCGATGCCAAGGCGTCCGGATGCCAAGGCGTCCGGCGCATCGGCGCCGACGCCCGTTCGGGCTGAGCCGGCGCCTTCGAACGGGTCGGTTCGGTGGCGCGGCGGTATGGGTGTCTCTCACAAAACTCCCGATCACCGTGATCGCTCGCTGTGGCAACGTCAGCGCAGCGGGAGTTGTGTGAGGTGCACTTACTGCTCCGCTGCGCCGCCGGCCCTGCCGTGGGCGGCCGGGCGGGCGGGCAAGGCCGCCGCCACGTCGAGCGGCATCGGCCGCCCGGTCAGGAAGCCCTGCACCCGCGTCACGCCGATGCCCTTGAGCACCGCGTACTCGGCCTCGGTCTCCACGCCCTCGGCGACGATCTCGCAGCCGATGTGCCGGCCGTACCCCGTCAGCGCCTCGGTCAGCGCCCGGCGGCCGGAATGCGCGTCGATGTTCCGGATCAGGCTCATGTCGAGCTTGATGAATTCGGGGCTGAGATCGAGGACGTGCCGCAGCGTCGCGTGGCCGGCCCCGACATCGTCGATGGCCAGACCCAGGCCCCGGCGCCGATACGGCCCCAGCAGCTCGCGTAAGTCCTCGTAGGAGGCGACCGCCGCGTGCTCGGTCAGCTCGATCACCACCCTGTCGAGGGCGATGCCCGCCAGCGCCTCGGCGAGACGCGGCGAGGCGAGGGAAGCCGGCGACAGGTTGAGCGACAGCCTGATCTCGGGCGCGAGCGCCGGGAGGGCGCGCAGAGCCTTGCGCACGGCGACGAATTCGAGCTCCTCGCCCAGGCCCACCTCGGCCGCGTCGGCGAACCACGCTTCGGGGCCCATATCGGCAGGGCTTTTGGCGGCGGGGCTTTTGCCAGGGATCGGCGCGAAGCGCGCCAGCGACTCGAAGGCGGCCAGGCTTCCATCCGCCGTGCGGTAGATCGGCTGGAACACCATCTCGACGGCCTCGGCCGCGATCGTCCCGGCGACGCGCCGACGCTTCGCCTCCCGCTCGCGCGCCGCGTCGTGGTCCTTCCACAGGATGGATTCCACGACATCCGCGCAGAGGCGCAGGATGCCAAGGTCGCGCGTCGTCAGGCTCCGGTCCGGCGTGAAGCTGAAGCAGCACAAGGTTCCGTAGGTCTCGCCATCCGCGCGGCGCAAGGGAACGCTCAGATGCGCCCCGACCGGCAGGTCGTGGGTGACCGGCATCTGCGCCGCCAGGGGATCCTGCGCCGCATCCTGCATCAGGCCGGGCATCAGGCCCTTGGCGACGTAGTAGCAGAAGCTCTGCTCGAGCGGTGCATGGCTCCCGACGGCGATCGGGTTCTGCGTCGTCCCCGCATCCGTGAAGCGGAACACCCGGTCGCCCGCCACGAATTCCGAGATGAAGCCGACATCCATCGCCAGGTGGCGGCGGACGGCGCGCAGCACCGACAGGATCTGTTCGCTGGCGCTGCCGGATTGGTGACCGAAGACTGATCTCAGAGGCATCGTGCGATACGGTCGAGCGAGAGAAAACTGGACGATGTATTCAACCGATGGTTGTATTCGTTATATCTTTTGGAAATATGGCAACTTCGTCATTGCGAAATACAGTCTTGGAATTTAGTCTTAGCGATGATTTTCTTGAAGGGATGATTTATGACGGTAAATCTCGATTGACGTCTTGAAGGTGAGATCAAGAAATGCATCGGAACGACGATGTTTCTCGGATAAGGCGCATCCTGCCGCTCGATGCAACCATATGTTTCGTCGATCGGGTTTGCCGGTTTCGTACTCAGGGTCAGGGCAGGCATTTCAATATGCTCAGATTTCCACAGTGATACATGCAGTTGCAAAAATTTCATAGAATTGGCATAATGACAAGGCCACGCAGTCACAGTCGATCTGACTAGAGAACTCGCCATGCTCGGTTCGGATACCCACGGCATCCAGCGCCACCCGGAGCTCGGTGCGGTCGCGATCCCGGACCGGGTACCGTTGCCGCTCAGGACGCTGCTCGCTCGGATCGAGCATGGCATCGTCGACCTGGCGGCAGGTTTGACGGACGGCGCGGAGGTGCGCGAAACCATGCACGCTTTGCGCAGTGCCCTGTCCGACATCTGCGCCTTGACCGAGACCAACCCGAAGGTCCTGCGCATCGTGGAGCGCTTGCTGCGCGCGGGCGAGCGACTGGCCCTGGCCGAGGCGCGGCCGCGCCGGTCGTTGGCGGCGGCGCGCGGCGCGGC
>JAEWKL010000479.1 GCA_023386115.1 Pseudomonadota bacterium | reverse complement strand
GCGCTGGCCCTCGCAGGCCTCGCCCTCGCCTGGCAGCACGTCGCGTCCGAGCGGATCGAGGAGCCGCACGAGCCGGCGCGGCCGCGTCTGTCGCTCGTCGTCCTGCCGCTCGCCAACCAGAGCGGGGATGCGGAGCAGGACTACCTCGCCGAGCAGCTCGCCGAGGATCTCGCCGCCGACCTCGCCCGCGCCCCCGGCACGTTCGTCATCGCCCACGGCACGGCCCAGTCCTACAAGGGACGCCCGGTCGAGCCCCGCGCGGTCGGCCGCGAGCTCGGCGTGCGCTACGTGGTGCAGGGCAGCCTGCGCCAGAGCGCCGAGCAGGTGCGCTTCGCCGTGCAGCTCACCGACGTCGAGACCGGGGCCGCCCTCTGGGCGGACCGCTACGACGGGGCTCGCACCGACCTCGCCGCCGCGCAGGACGCCCTCGTCGCGCAGGTCGGCCGGGCTCTCGGCATCCGCCTCCTGGAGGCCGAGACGCAAGGACGCGCCGGCCACCCGGCCGATGCGGTCGACCTCGTCATGCGCGGCCAGGCCCTGCTCAACCGGCCCTTCGCCCGGGAGAACCACGCCGCGGCCCGGCCGCTCTTCGCGCGTGCGCTGGCCCTCGACCCGGGCAACGTCCACGCACGGCTCGGCCTCGCCGAGGTGCTGGTCGACGGGGTCCTGAACGGCTGGACGACGGAGCGGACAGCCGACCTCGACACGGCCGAGCAGGCCGTCACCTCCGTGCTGCAGGGCGATCCCACCCATCCCTTCGCGCATTACCTGCGGGGCGAGACGTTGCGCGCCCGGGCCCGCTACGACGAGGCGCTGGCCGCCTTCGACCGGGTGCTCACCCTCAATCCGAGCTTCGCGCGGGCGCACGCCTATCGGGGCCTGATCCACATCTTCCTCGGACGGGCGGAGGAGACGGAGGCCGACATCGCGGCGGCGATCCGCCTCAGCCCGAAGGACCCCCTGCTCGGCGCCTGGCTGGCGCGGGACGGGCTGGCGAAGCTCCATCTCGGGCGGGACGAGGCGGCGATCGCCGCCCTCCAGCGCGCCGCGGCCGTGAACCCGCTCTTCGACTTCCCGCACCTCTATCTCGCCTGCGCCTTCGCGCGGCTCGGCCGGGACGCGGAGGCGCGGGCCTCGCTCGCCCGGTTCCTCACGCTCCGGCCCGGCTACACCGTCGCGCGCTACCGAAGCCTGACCTCCACCGAGCCGACCTTCCTTGCCCAGCGCGAGCGGATCTACGACGGCCTGCGGCGTGCCGGCCTGCCGGAGCGGTGACGAGGCCGGATCTCCCGACGCGTCCGGCCCATCCGAGGCTGAGACCCAAGCACGATCGGAGGTGTTGACGAGGCTCCACGGAGCCTCTCTCCCATGACAGCCCTCACGCCAATCCTCATCGCCCTGATCGCCATCCTCGCCGGTGCGCTCAACACCGTCCAGGCGGGGGCGAATGCGACGCTCCAGAAAGCCCTCGGCCAGCCGGTGCTGGTCGCCCTCACGGTCTCGGCCGCCAACGCGGTGGTGTACCTCGCCGCCGTGCCGTTCGTCGGCCTCGGCTGGCCGGGGACGTCGCGGTTCGCCCAGGTGCCGTGGTGGGCCTGGCTCGGCGGCGCGCTCGGCGGCGCCTACGTGCTGGCGATGATCTTCCTCGCCGGGCGGCTCGGCGCCGCGCTCTTCACCGGGCTCACGGTCACCGCCGGCCTCGTCACCTCGGTGCTGCTCGACCATTTCGGCTGGGTCGGCTTCGCGCAGCACCCGGCCGGTTTCGGGCGTCTCCTCGGCTGCGGCCTGATGATCGCCGGGGTCGCGCTGATCTCGCTGTCCTGAGCCTCAGCGCCAGACGCGCAGGTCATGGATGCTCCGCAGGTCCTGCGCGTCCCGGCCCTCGACGGGCGGCATCTGCGCGGTGAAGACCGCGGCACGGCTCGCCCCCGGATCGATCGTGTTGATGTCGGCGAGCAGCATCGTCGCCACGGAGGCTCCGAGTCCGGTGATCACGAAGGCGTAGATCACGGCGCGCGGCGCGCCGAATTGCCGGATGATCAGGGCGACCGAAACAGCGACGGCCAGGAAACCGACGGCACTGTGCCACATGTGAACACTCTCTCCCGGGACGGGACACGTTTTCCCGCGCACAGGAGGATGGTGCGAGCGGCATGCCGACAGTGGCGCGTGGTTAACGCAGCGTTATCGAGACGGACAAGCCTCGCCGTTGCACGCCACCACTGCTCCCCGCGCATCGCTGAGGGCCGGCGGGCCCGGCCGAGGCGCGTTCCCCCGGCGCCGGTTCGGCCCTATGACGGGCGCGTCCGCTCATCAGGGATCCCCATGCGCCAGCCCTCCGACCTCCTCGCCCTCGGCATCATCGGCGCCGGCATCATGGGCGAGCGCATGCTGAACGCCGTTCTCGGGCAGGACGAGGCTCCGGTCCGCATCGCGGCCCTGTGGGACCCCTCGCCGGCGGCGCGGGAGCGCATCGCCGCGCAGTTTCCGTCCCTGCCCCTGGTGGCGGATGCCGCCGCAGTCGTCGCGGCGAGCGACTGCGTCTACGTCGCCTCCCCGCCCGCCTCGCATCTCGGCCATGCCCGGGCGGCCCTGGCGGCGGGGCGGAGCGTCTTTTGCGAGAAGCCGCTCGCCGTCGATCTCGCCGAGGCGCGCGCCTTCGTGGCGATGGCCGGCAGCCGTGGGGCGGTGAACTTCCCGTTCGCCTCCTCCCTCGGGGTCGCCACCCTGGCGCAATGGATCGCCGAGGGCGCGGTCGGCACGCCGCAGCGCCTGACCATCGAGGTCGCCTTCGCGCGCTGGCCGCGGGGATGGCAGGCCGACGCCGCCGGCTGGCTCGACGCGCCGCAGGAGGGCGGCTTCACCCGCGAGGTGGTGTCGCATTTCCTGTTCCTCAGCCGCCGCCTGCTCGGCCCCCTGCACGATCTGCGGGGGCAGGCGCGGTTTCCGGAGCCCGGCCGGTCCGAACGGGCGGTCGATGCCACGTTCCAGGCCGGCTCGGTGCCGGTGGTGCTGCGCGGCCGAGTCGGCGAGACGGCGCTCGACGATCACAACACCTGGACGCTGGAAGGCGAAGCCGGGGCCGTCCGCCTGCGCGACTGGGCGATCGCGGAGCGGCGGGGGCCTGATGGACGCTTCGCGCCCGCCCCCGACGCGATCCCGAACGAGCGCGCCCGCCCGATCGCCCTGCGGCGGCAGCTCGAGGGCGTGGGGCGGATGACCCGCGGCGAAGCCCATTCCCTGGCCACCCTGGCGGAGGCGCTGGAGGTGCAGGAGGTCGTCGAGGCCATCCTGGCCGGGGGCGAGACCGGCCGCTGACGGGCCGGACATCGCGTCACACCCTGTTCCTGCCGGGCCGGCCTGCCGCAACGGTGGCTCGCGGCCCGGCCGTGCCGTCTGCCTGCGTCCGAATGCGGGTAGGTCGCTGCGATCGCAGCAGAATCCCAAACGCTAATCGATGCGGCGCATGGACCAGAACAACCGTTCCACTCCCCCGGCGCCGGCACGACGATTTGCGTCGAGACACTCTGAACTTGCAAGATCAGTAGTTCTCCGCAGCTGAAATCCTTTCCCGTAACGCGTTATTCCTCCGACTGCCCGTCGATCATCGCCTCGAATCTCTTCCGTGCCGCGGAGGATGGGGCCGCATGGTCTCGGCGCGAGATCGCTCCGGCCCGACATGACCGGCGGTGTTCATCTCGGAACGGGTCGGCCGCGGAGATCGGATTGGGAGAGATGAGGATCAGGACGGGACGGCTCGGCCGACGCGGCACGCGCGGGCGCCGAGGATGAGTGCCGGCACGGCTCCCCTGCGGGTTCTCGTCGCCCATAACCGCTATCAGGTCCGCGGCGGCGAGGATGCGGCGGTGGCGCGCGATTGCGCGGCCCTCGAACGCGCGGGCTGCGCGGTCGAGGCGGTGTTCCTCGACAACGAGGCGATCGATTCCGGCGTCGCGCGGCTGCGGGCCGCCGTCGCGGCGACGCATGCGCCGGCGGGGATCGCCCGGGTCATGGCGGCGGCTCGCCGCTTCGCGCCTGACGTGGTCCACGTCCACAACTTCTTCCCGCTCCTCTCGCCGGGCATCCATGCGGCGGCGCGGGAAGCCGGCTATGCGACGGTGCAGACGCTGCACAATTACCGCCTGATCTGCGCCAACGCCTTCCTGATGCGCGATCGTGCGCCGTGCGAGCTCTGCGTCACCGGCTCGCCCTATCAGGCGGTGCGGTTCGCCTGCTACCGCGGCTCCCGGTTCGGCTCCCTCGCGGTCGCCCGGATGATCGATCATCACCGCCGGGCCGGGACCTGGCGGCGGGACGTCGACCGGTTCGTGGCCCTCACCCCCTTCGCCCGCGAGCGCTTCGTCGCCGCGGGCTTCCCGGGCGACAAGATCCGCATCCGCCCGAACGGGCTTCCCGATCCGGGACCACCCGCGGACGGCCCGCGGCGCGGCCTCCTCTTCGTCGGCCGTCTCAGCCCGGAGAAGGGCGTGCTCGTCCTCGCCGAAGCCGCGGTCCAGGCAGCCATGCGCGTCACGGTGATCGGCGAGGGACCGCTCGCGGGCGCACTCGCCGGCCATCCCGGCCTCGACCTGAAGGGCGCCCTCCCCCCGGATGCGGTCCAGGCCGCGATGGCGCGGGCCGCCGCCCTCGTCGTGCCCTCGCTCTGGTACGAGGGCCTGCCGATGGTGGTGGCGGAGGCCTTCGCGGCGGGCACCCCGGTCGTCGCCTCGCGGATCGGGGCGCTGGCCGGCCTCGTCAGCGAGGGCAAGACGGGGCTCCTCGCCGAGCCGGGCGAGGCGGCCGACCTCGCCGGCGCGCTTGCCCACGTCGCGGGCGCTCCCGCTTCGGCCTCCGCC
>JAEWKL010000447.1 GCA_023386115.1 Pseudomonadota bacterium | reverse complement strand
GGGCCGGGCTGCCGCCCGCCCACGAGCCGGCCTTCGCGGCGGCGATGTCCGCCTGGCACGAGGAGGCGAGCGGCCTGCGCGAGAGCAGCGGCGCCGGCCTGTCACGACGGATGATCGAGCGGGCGGTGACCGCCTGCGAGCGCCTGCCCTTCGCCGACGCGCACGCCATCGTCGCCCTGCTCAACCGATTCGACGCCGAGGCGGCCCGCGACGAGGCCCGGGTGGTCGCCCGCGCCCTGGTGAGCGAAGCCGCCGTCGAGGTCGTCACGGAGACACTGTCCGCCGACCTGCTGGACAGCTACCGCCGGGACCGGCAGCTCCTCGCAGCCTGACGCCGCGCCACGGCCGGGCGCCTCAGCGTGCCACCGCCCGCTGGTCGGCGCACATCACAGCGGCGGCGAGGTAGCCGGCCAACGAGACGATCACGGCTTGGGGGTAGATCGGTCGAACGAAACGGGCGGAGACGCTCATCGATTTCTCCCGATTCGGGTGTCTGGTCTTGCATACGATGCGACATGGCGGGTGGACAAGCACGCGTTACGGAGAATTTTAACTTTGAATTGGCGGGGTTAAGTCGGAGGTGATCCTTCGTGGTCTCGGTATGGCGGACCGGAGGCCGCGCGCCCCGTTGAACCGCGCCCGATTTGGCGAGCCGGAACGTCGGTTCATCATGGTTCGGTCTTCCACATCGCAGCAGCTTAACGGTTAGCTCGGCCTGCGGACGATGCGGAGGGCGTAAGAGGCGCACCCGCGCACCGAATCGAGCGATACCCGATGAGCCATGGCTGGGACGAATCTGCCGCCGCCTGGATCGCCGATATGGGCGAGGAGGGGGATTTCGGCCGCAGCCACGTGCTCGATGAGCCGATGCTGGCGCGGCTGCGCGGCCGCGGATACTGCCGGGCCCTCGATGTCGGCTGCGGCGAGGGCCGCTTCTGCCGCATCTTGCAGGATCTCGGGATCGAGACCGTCGGGCTCGATCCGACCGGCGCAATGCTGCGCCAGGCCCGGGCCCGCGATCCGGAGGGCGTCTATCTCGGCGGCCGTGGCGAGGCGCTGCCTTTCGGGGACGGCACTTTCGACCTCGTGGTCAGCTACCTGACGCTGATCGGCATCCCGGACATCCGCGCGGCGATCCCCGAGATGGCCCGCGTCCTGGCGCCGGGCGGCACGCTGCTGATCGCCAACCTGACGAGCTTCAGCACCGCCGGCGCCTGGACCGAGGATCCCGACGGCGTTCGGCGCTTCCGGATCGACGATTACTCGGACGAGCGGGCCGAATGGGCGGAGTGGCACGGCATCCGCGTGCGCAACTGGCACCGGCCGCTCTCGCTCTACATGGGCCTCTTCCTGGGCCAGGGATTGCGCTTGCGCCACTTCGACGAGCCGGCCCCGCATCGCGGCGATCCGGCGCGGATCGCCCGCCACCGGCGGGTGCCGTGGTTCGTGGTGATGGAGTGGGACAAGCCGGAGGGCTGAGGTTCCGTGCGGAAGCACGGGAGGCCGTCCGGACACTCCTGCTTTCGCGTCGCCGCGTCATCCCGGGGCCGCGCAGCGAAACCCGGAATGACGATGGAGGACGTGACGTCCGTCTCGCCGATCGCTCGATCGGCGAGATACCTATCCTGCGAGCCGCGCCAGCCGGTCGAGCAAGGCCCGGTCGTGCAGCAGCACCATCTTCTCCTTCGGGTTCAGCCAGCCTGCGGCCTCGTCGATGGTCTCGGCCTCGACGACCTTGGCCTGGGCCATGACATGGTCGGGCTGCGGCGCGCCGCGGGGCCGACGCTCGGCCGGGGGCAGGAAGGCGAGGTGACCGGCCTGGAGGTCCGGATCGCCGTGGAGCGCCCGCAAGCCGTCGGCGTCGTCGAAGCCCAGAGCGGCGTTACGCGCCTCGATCGCCTTGGCGGCGACCGCGATCGCCGGGGGCCGGCGCTCCTCGGGCGTCATCAAGAGGCCGGCGCGCTTGAGGGCGAGGCCCAAGCCCAGCTGTCCGCTCGCCCAGGAGATCGGGATCGCCAGGACGAGGCCCAGGATGGTGGGCGACATCCAGAGGAACAGCGAGGTGGCGATGGCGAAGGCCGAGACGCCCGCGACGAGGCCTAGGATGGTGTGCCAGCGGTGCCGGCGCACGATGTCCGAGAACGGGATCGAGCCGTCGTCGCGCCGCTGCGGGTTCCAGCCGGTATCGCGCCCGAGCAGGATCTGCATCACCGAGCCGGATTGCACCAGCATCGCGATCGGGGCGATCAACGCCGAGAGCAGGGTCTCGATCAGGGCGGAGAGCACGAGGCGCAAAGCCCCGCCGCTCGCGCGCCGCACCTGACCGTCCAGGAGGCCGAGGATCAGGCCGAACAGCTTCGGGGCGAGCAGGATCGCCATCGTGATCCCGAAGAGCTGGAGCGCGCGGACGGGATCGAAGCGCGGCCAGACCGGGTAGAGGCGGAACTCGGTGGAGAAGTATTCGGGGCGGATATAGGCGGTCTGGAGGGCCAGCGCGATACCGACCACGAGCTGCGCCGCCCAGAGCGGCGAGGCGAGGTAGCCGGCGATGCCGGTGGCGAAGTGCTGGCGCGAGGCGAGCTTCAGGCCCGCCGTGCCGATGATGCGGCTGTGCTGCAGGTTGCCCTGCGCCCAGCGCCGGTCCCGGATCGCGACGTCGATCAGCGAGGGCGGGCTCTCCTCGTAGGAACCCTGCAATTCGGGGAGCATGTAGACGCTCCAGCCGGCGCGCCGGATCAGGGCCGCCTCGACGAAGTCGTGGCTGAGCACGTGGCCGCCGAAGGGCGGCTTGCCGCTCAGGTCGGGCAGACCGCAATGGTCGGCGAAGGCCTTCGTGCGGATGATCGCGTTGTGGCCCCAGTAATTGCCGGCGCGGCCCCACCACAGGGCAAGGCCCGTGGCGATGACGGGGCCATAGATACGGGCCGCGAATTGCTGCACCCGGGCGAACAGGGTGTTGCGGTTGATGATGAGCGGCAGCGACTGGATGATGCCGGAATCCGGATCGGCCTCCATGGCGCGGGCGAGCGTCACCACGCAGTCGCCGCTCATCAGGCTGTCGGCGTCGAGGACCAGCATGTGGTCGTAATGGCCGCCCCAGCGGGTGACGAAGTCGGCGATGTTGCCGGCCTTGCGGTGGTGGTTCTTCTGGCGGTGGCGATAAAAGAGGCGGGCGCCGTCACCGAGGCGCGCGCGCAACGCCAGATAGGCCCGCTCCTCGGCGATCCAGGCATCGGCCTGGGTCGAGTCCGACAGGATCCAGTAATCGAAGGCCGCCCCCTCGCCCGTAGCCTCGATGGAGTCGCGGATCGCCTCGACGGCCGCGAAGGTGCGGGCGGTGGCCTCGTTGTAGACCGGCATCACCACGGCGGTGCGGGTGGTGAGGGGGGCCGGCGGGACCTCTGGCCGGCGCCGGCGCAAGAGCGCCAGGAAGCCCAGGAGGCCAGAGGTGAAGGCGAGCGCGATCCAAGAGAAGTTGAGGGTGAACAGCGCCAGCAGCAGCCATTGCAGCCAGGTCGTCGAGCCGGCGACCGACACGACCTCGTACATCTGCACGGCGCCGTAGGCCGTGAGTGCGAGGCCGCCGCCGAACACGAAGGCGCGCGCGCCCCAGGGCGCCCGGCGGCCGGGCACCTTGTGCTCCTGCGCCTCGGACCATCGGCGCAGGTCCTGCACCGGCATGGGAAGAGGAAATTCCTCCGGCACCGCGGGCGAGACGGCCACGGGCTCGGCCTCGCGGCGGAGGGTGTCGAGGTCGGGAGCGAGGGTCACGGGGTCCACCGATACAGCCAGGTCTCACTGACGGGTTTGTCGCCGGCCTTGACGACAAGGCGCAGCTCGCAGGACGTGTCGTTGCCTGGATCGAGCTCGAACACCGCCCGCACGGTCTTGCGCTCGGGATACGGGTAGATCCGCTGGCGGGTGATGGTGCCGGGTGCGGTGTGCAGGGCGATCTGCAGCGCGTTCGGATCGATGCCGTCCGCGAACGGTGCCTCCCCGGTGAAGTCGACGAGGAACAGCCGGCGCTTGCCCGCGGAGCCCTTGCCGACCCGGGTGCCGGAGCAGGCGGCGAGCGGCGGCGCCCCCGGCACCGCCCAGCACCAGAACTGGCGGTAGCTGAAGGCGATCTCCTTGGCGACCGGATCCTTGGGCCGCCAATAGGTGAGGATGTTCTCGTTGACCTCGGATTCGCTCGGGATCTCGATCAGCTGCACCGCGCCGGCGCCCCAGCCGTGCTGCGGTACGCCCGGCCCCCAACTGCCGAGCGGCTCGACCCACAGGCTCGGCCGCTTCTCCCAGCGCTGCACGTCGTCCTGGTAGTCGGCATAGGCGCGGGCGCGCTGGATCAGCCCGAACCCCTTCGGGTCCTGGTCGAGGAAGGCGGAGATCTGCAGCGTCTCCGGGTTCTGGACCGGGCGCCAGATCGCCTCGCCCCAGCCGTTGCGGATCTGGAGTCCGTCGATCTCGTGGGCGGCGGGGCGGGCATCGTCGACGCTACGGTGGTCGGTCGGCCCGAACAGGTAGGCGCCGGTCATGCCGGCGATGCCGACATGCTCCAGGTTCGTGCGCGGGCAGAGCGTCGCCTCGACGTCGACGATGGTGGCCTCGCCCGGGCGCAGCGTCATGCGCAGGGCCGCCGTGGCGGATTCGGAATCGACCAGCGCGTGGATCACGATCTGCCCGCTGCCGGCCCCCGGCCGCTCGAGCCAGAAGGCACGGAACAGCGGGAATTCCTCGCCCTTCGCCTCCGCCGGCCTCAGGGTCAGGGCGCGGGCGGTGACGCCGTAGCTCTGGCCGGCGGCGAGCGCCCGGAAGAACGACGCGCCCTGGAAGATCGCGCAATCGGACGGGGCCGCGCCGTTGAAGCTGGCATAGAGCCGGAAGCCCGAGAAGCCGAGGTCGCGCCCCTCGTCGGGGGGCTTCAGCTTGCCGAAAGTGAAGCGGTTGCGGTCGTAGGCGATGCGGCGCACCACCCCGTCCTCGACCGCGTGGAGCGCCACCGGCGTGGTGAACACGAAGCCGCGGTGCAGCGGCTCGACGACGAAGCCGCGGCCCTCGCCGGCCCAGAGCAGGGCGGGGGCTTGAGCCCGCACGCCGATATACTGCTCGTAGGTCAGATCCTTGAACGGATCGGGCAGGTCGGCGGCCGGGGCGGCGTAGGGCTTCTTCGCCAGCGCGCGGGCGAGCTCGACCACCTGTCCGGGATCGAAACGCTGGCCGTCCGACAGGGGCGCCGGCTCCGCCGGCTGCGCACCCGCCGCGCCGGTCGCGGCGAGGCCACCGGCGAGCGCCAGCACCGTGCGTCGGTCGAGGAACGGGCGAGGGGGCGGAGCGGTGGGGGGCTGCATCATCGCAAAGAGGGGTACCGTGCCGGATTCGGAGGGGGCGCCGGCCGTTTACCACGATCCGTACTGAACCGGGGGTTAAGAATCGCGCCTCAGGCGCCGCAAGGGCAGGGCGCTCCCGTCGGCGAGTCCTGGCCAGGACGCCCCGCGCTTGCCGATCCGGGACGATCGGCTAGACGGGTGCACGACGCCCGAACGACACGCCCTTAGACGAGTGACAGGCCGCCGATGACCGCCACGCCGAAGCCCGCAGGGATGCCCGCACCCCGCTCCCTCCTCGCCGTCGTGCTCGCCGCCGGCAAGGGCACGCGGATGCGCTCCGCCCTGCCCAAGGTGCTCCATCCCATTGCCGGCCGGCCGATGCTCGCCCATGTCCTCGCGTCGGTCGCAGAGGCCGGAGCGGGCCGCCTCGCCGTGGTGGTCGAGCCCGGCCGCGACGACGTCGCCCGGATCGTCGCAGGCTTCCCGGGCGCCGAGACCTTCCCGCAAAGAGAACGCCTCGGCACCGCCCATGCGGTGCTGGCGGCCCGACGCGCCCTCGCGGAGGGCGCCGACGACGTGGTGGTGGCCTTCGGCGACACGCCGCTGATCAGCGCCGAGACCTATGCGCGCCTGCGCGCGCCGCTCGCTGACGGCGCCGCGGTCGCGGTGCTGGCCTTCGAGAGCCCGAACCCCACCGGCTACGGCCGGGTGCTGGTCGAGGACGGCCGGGTGACGGCGATCCGCGAGGAGAAGGATGCGAGCGAGGCCGAGCGCCGCGTCACCCTGTGCAATGCCGGGCTGATGGCGCTGTCGGGCGCCCACGCCCTCGGCCTGCTGGAGCGGATCGACAACGCGAACGCGGCGGGTGAGTACTACCTGCCCGATGCCGTCGCGCTGGCGGTGGCGGAGGGCTTGGCCGTCGCGGTGGTGCCGGTAGCGGAGGCCGAGGCACAGGGCGTCAACGACCGGGTGCAGCTCGCGGCCGCCGAGGCGGCGGTGCAGGCGCGGTTGCGTCGGCGCGCCATGCTGGCCGGCGCCACCCTGATCGCCCCCGAGACGGTGTTCTTCAGCCATGACACCGCGCTCGGCCGCGACGTGGTGGTGGAACCCAACGTGGTGTTCGGCCCCGGCGTCGTCATCGGCGACGGCTGCACCATCCACGCCTTCTCGCATCTCGAGAAGGCCCGGCTCGCCTCCGGCGTGCAGGTCGGCCCTTACGCACGCCTGCGGCCCGGCGCGGTGCTGGAGGAGGGCGCCCGTATTGGCAACTTCGTCGAGGTGAAGAACGCCGCGATCAAGGCCGGCGCCAAGGTCAACCACCTCAGCTATGTGGGCGACGCCGAGGTGGGGGAGGGCGCCAATCTCGGGGCCGGCACCATCACCTGCAACTACGACGGCGTGAACAAGCACCGCACGGTCATCGGCGCCGGCGCCTTCGTCGGCTCGAACTCGGCGCTCGTCGCTCCGGTGACGGTGGGGGCGGGTGCCTTCGTGGGCTCGGGCTCGGTCATCACCGACGACGTGCCGCCGGGCGCGCTCGCGATCGGCCGCGGGCGCCAAGTGATCAAGACCGGGTGGGCGAAGCCGACCAAGCGGTGAGGGCAGGCCCTCACGCCAGGGCGGGCCCTCACGCCAGGGCACGCCCTCACACGTGTACCGACCCGTCGTCGGGGTGGGGGGGGGGGGGGCCCCCCCCCCCCCC